>JANMJF010000471.1:0-1758 GCA_031371245.1 Pseudomonadota bacterium
GGAAGCCTTGGTGATTGACGGCCGCGTGGTGCGCGACGGCGCGGTCTTGCGCCTGCCCCAGCACAGCGCGCAGCGCTCGGCGGCCGACGAGGCCTTGTGGCAGCGCGTGCGTCCCTTGCTTGAGCGCGAGGAACTAAAGGCGCCGGTGGTGCACGACCTTGCCGCCCTGCTGAATCTCAATCACACCTTGCTTGAAGCCTTTCTGATCCGCGCAGCCAAGCAGGGGCTGGTGGTGAAGGTCAGCGCCAAGCGCTACTTCCTGCCCCAAGCGATGACGCGTTTCGAACAGCTGGTGCGCGAACTGACCGTCGATGGCAACAAATTCACCGCCGGTGATTTTCGCGATCGCGTCGGAGTGGGGCGCAATGCGGTGATCGAAATCCTCGAATATTTTGATCGCCTTGGATTCACCCACCGCAGCGGCGATCTACGCACGCTGCTGGATGCGAAACGCCGCGCTTAAGCGTCTTCGCGAGCCATCTCGCACCGCCAATTAAGAGAGGAGTACGTCATGAAATCCATTTCCTTAGACACGCCGCAGGGCCGTATCGAAGGTCGCTGCGACAGCGCCTTCAGTGTAGTGGCCGATGCTTTCGTCGCCAATTTCGCCAGTCATGATGAAGTCGGCGCGAGTGTCGCGCTGATCATCGAAGGACGCACTGTGGTCGATCTGTGGGGCGGGCGTCGCACGCGCAGCGGCGCGGCCTGGGAGCACGATACCGTGGCCACCGTGTTCTCCGCGACCAAGGGTGCGATGGCGCTGTGCGCGCACATGCTGGCCGATCGCGGCCTGCTCTCGCTCGACGCGAAGATTTCGGACTACTGGCCGGCGTTCGCGAGCGGCGGCAAGGAGGACGCCACCGTCGGCATGACGCTCGATCACAGTGTCGGCGTGCCGCATGTGCGCGAACCAGTCCCGCCCGGCGGCTTTTACGATTATGACGCGATGGTCAAACGGGTCGCTGCGGAGCCGGCTTTCTGGGTGCCAGGTTCGCGACTTGGTTACCATGCCATCACCATGGCCTGGACGGTCGGTGAACTGGTACATCGCGCCGGTGGCAAGCGCCTCGGTCGTTTTTTTCAAGACGAAGTCGCCGGCCCACTTGGCCTTGAGTTCTGGATAGGCATGCCCGCAGCGCTGCATGGGCGGGTGTCGCCGATGATTGCGGCGGTGCCCGATCAGGCCTGGATGGAATCTCGTTTCGTGAAAACCGCGTTGGGTGCGGCCGGTACCCCGACCCAGTTGTTCATGCGCGATTTCCTGCTGATCGACGCCAACAGTGCGGATTGTCACGCCGCCGAGATCGGCTCTGCCAATGGTCTAGCCAATGGTCGCGCGTTGGCCGGCATGTATGCGCCGCTCGCCAACGGCGGCAGCATCAATGGCACGCGCCTGGTCGGCCCCGACACGCTGGCGCGCATGGCGCGCACCAGCATGGCGAGCCACGAAGATGCGACCCTGCTCGCGCCCATGCGCTTTTCGGCAGGCTATATGAAGGCCATCGACAATCGCAGGACCCCCGGCACGGTGAATTCCAGTCTCTTGATCGCCGACAGTGCCTTTGGTCATGTCGGTGCTGGTGGTTCGCTGGGCTTCGCCGATCCCCAGTGCCGCATGAGTTTTGGCTACGCCATGAACCGCATGGGTACCGGCCTGCTGCTCAACCCGCGCGGCCAGGCCTTGGTCGATGCCGCCTATGGCACGCTTGGTTATCGTTGCAATGCCAGTGGTGTTTGGTGTCAGTAAGGATAGCGCCT
>JANMJF010000578.1:0-3449 GCA_031371245.1 Pseudomonadota bacterium
CGGTGCGGGTTGGATTGATGCCGACTGCCGGCAGGGTCAGGCAGCTACCGGCCGCAATGGCGGCACCGACAATAAAAAAGGCGGCGGCGGAAATATCCGCCGGCACGGCGATGTCGAAAGGCCTCAACCGCTGCCCACCGCGCAGGCTGACGGTGCCGCCCTGGCTACTGAGTTCGACGCCACAGGCGCGCAGCATGAGTTCGGTGTGATCGCGGGTGGGCGCAGGTTCGGTTACTCGGGTCACACCATCGGCATAGAGTCCCGCCAGCAACACCGCCGATTTAACCTGGGCGCTCGCCACCGGTAACAAATAGTCGATGGCATTCAGCTTGCGGCCGCCGCCCAGCACCACCGGCGGCGTGCCGCCCGCAGCGGTGCTTAGATGCGCACCCATGTGATTGAGCGGTGCGGTGACACGCCGCATGGGGCGACGACTCAAGGAGGGGTCGCCGGTCAAGCTCGCCGGCAAACCGGCCCCGGCCAGAATGCCGCACAACAAACGCATCGACGTACCGGAATTGCCGAGATAGAGCGGCGCACTCGGCGCACGCAGGCCATCAACGCCAACACCATGCACCGTCAAGCGTCCGCCACCGTGATTGTCGATGACCACACCCAGCGCGCGAAATGCATCGATGGTCGCCAGTACATCTTCGCCCAGCAGACAGTCCGCAACCTGACTGGTGCCGTCGGCCAGTGCACCGAACATCACCGCACGGTGCGATACAGACTTATCGCCGGGCACCACGATGCTGCCGGTGAGCGCACCGCCCGGCGCAACGGTGAGATCATTGGCGACGTGCATTGGTTTCCGCTACCACACAACGATCGCGCGCCTCTTTGGCGCGCTTGAAGGAAAGTTCGAGCGCCCGACCATCGCGCGCGCGCAGCGCCTGGGTCAAGCCTTCGAGACGCTCACCGTAAGCCATGCAGATGTCGAGCAAGGCATCGCGGTTGGCCAGCGCAATATCGCGCCACATCTCCGGATTGCTGGACGCAATGCGGGTGAAATCGCGAAAGCCGCCGGCGGCGAAGGTAAAGATGTCGTCGGCGTCATCGGCCGCAGCCAGCATGTCGACCAAGGTAAAGGCCAGCATGTGCGGCAGATGGGAGGTGGCAGCCAAGACCCGATCGTGATCTGCCACCGACATGCACGTAACACGCGCGCCAGCTGCCTCCCACATGCCTTGCACACGCGCCAGCGCCTGCGCATCGGTGTCCTCGACCGGCGTCAGAATCACACGGTGGCCGACATAGAGTTCGGCGAAGGCCGCCTGTGCGCCGCTATGTTCGGTGCCGGCGATCGGATGAGCGGGCACGAAGCGCGAAAAATTCTCGCCCAGCGTCGCGCGCGCGGCCGCCACCACGTTGGCCTTGGTGCTACCGACATCGGTGACGACGGTATGCGCTCCGAGCGCCGCTGCGATGCTTGCAAAAATATCCGCCGTGGAACCCAGCGTCGCACCGATCACGACGATGTCGGCCGCGGCCACCTCATGGGCGGCATCGTGGCTGTAGCGGTCGATCACACCAAGCTTGACCGCCTGCTCAAGATTGGCGACGCCGCGCCCAATGCCAACCACTTCGTTGACCACACCGGCCTTACGCAATGCGCAGGCCAGCGAGCCGCCGATCAGGCCGACACCTATCACTACCAGCTTGGCTATCATGTTGGAAACGCCTACCGCCAAATGCGCGCTCAGAGGATCGCGCGTGGATAGCTGCCGAGCAGTTTGAACAAGCTCGCGCGACTCTCGATTTCGCTGAGCGCCGCCGCCACTACCAAGTCTGCGCTGTGGCCCAGCAGATCGACGAAGAACAGATAGTCCCACACCCCATTACGCGCCGGTCGCGACTCGATCCGCGACATGCTGATGCCGCGCTCGGCGAGCACACTCAATATTGCGTGCAAGGCACCGGGCTTATTCGGCAGCCCAAACATCACGCTCGTCACGTCGTCGCCGCTGGCGCGGGGGATGGCGTGTCCCAACACCGCGAAGCGCGTCGTGTTATTCGGAAAATCTTCGATATTCGAGGCCAGCGCCGTCAGGCCATAACGACGTCCAGCGTCGACGCTGGCAATGGCAGCACTAGCGGGCTCTTGACGCGCACGCTGTGCGGCGGCGGCATTGCTGCCAAAAGCGATGCGCTCCGCAGCGGGCAGGTGACGATCGAGCCAGCCGCAGCATTGGGCCAAGGCCTGCTCATGGGCATAAACCCGTTGAACTTGTTCGAGCGCACCGGTGTTGCTTAATAATTGATGATGCACGGCGAGCACGATCTCGGCACAGATGTGCAGGGAAGATTCGCTCAGGCAGTCCAAGGTCTGGTTGACGGCGCCGCCGACTGAATTTTCGATTGGCACTACGCCATAATCGCAGGCGCGCGCTGCGACTTCCCGGAACACTCCGCCAACGCTGTTGCTCGCGACCGGCTCGATGGCGCCGCCAAAATGCTTCACGACGGCGGCGTGAGTGTAGGTGCCTTCGGGACCGAGATAAGCGATGCGCAGCGCATGCTCCAGCGCCAGACAGGTAGATATGATCTCGCGTATCACGCGCACCAGATCTTGGTCTGGCAGCGGGCCCGGATTGGACTCCAGCAGGCGGCGCAGAATGCGTGCCTCGCGTTCAGGTCGGTAGAATTCGGTAGCAACGCCGCTGGCGCGTTTGACTTCGCCGACCTCCATGGTCAGTGCGGCGCGGCGGCTCAGCAGTTGCAGAAGCTCGTCGTCGACCGCGTCGATCATGACGCGCAATTCATCAATACGCTGTTCGGTCGACATACCGGATCAGATCAGTCCGTGCGCCAGCGCGTTTGGCGGCTGCGCCAACGCTGCATGGCTGTCATCGACGTGTGCACGGCGGCCGCTGCCGGCCGCGCTATTCGATGGCGGCGCCGTCGGCGCCGTCAGCTTGCAAACCATCCTCGCTGTCGCCACCCTCGACGACTTCGCCGTCCTCGATGTCGCCACCGTCAACCGACATGCCCAGCAGATCGGCAATAGTCTCGACACCGACCAGCGACTCACCTTCACCGAGGGCAATCAGGCGCACACCCTGGGTATTGCGGCCGATCACCGAAACACCGGCGACCGGCGTGCGCACCAGTGTGCCCTTATCGCTGATCAGCATGATCTCGTCATCGTCGGCGACCGACATGGCACCGATCACGTTGCCGTTGCGCTCGTTGGCCTGGATGGCTATCACACCCTGGCCGCCACGACCCTTGACCGGGAATTCTTCATAACGCGTACGCTTGCCATAGCCCTTGGCGGTGGCAAGCAAGACCGTGCCTTCGCCTTCCATGATAATCAGGGAAATGACTTCCTGCGCCGGCCCGAGGCGGATGCCGCGCACGCCGCGCGCCAAGCGTCCCATCGGACGCACATGCTGTTCCGAGAAGCGCACCGCTTTACCACCCGAGCTGACCAGCATCAGATCGGCTGC
>JANMJF010000506.1:0-3268 GCA_031371245.1 Pseudomonadota bacterium
GATCCTGTCGGCCTGTTCAATGGTCGATAGCCGATGGGCGACGATGAGGCTGGTGCGGCCGCGACGCACGGTATTGAGTGCATCCTGCACCAGACGCTCGGCTTCGTTGTCGAGCGCGGCGGTCGCTTCATCGAGGATCAGAATGGGGGCGTCTTTCAACAAGGCGCGGGCGATGGCGACGCGCTGGCGTTGTCCGCCCGACAGGCGCACACCGTTTTCGCCGATCAGCGTATCGAGGCCGTGTGGCAGTGTCGCGGTGAACGCACTGACCTGAGCCTCGGCGGCAACACGCTCGACCGCCGTGCGATCGACATCACGCAAGGCGCCGTAGGCGATATTGTTATAGAGCGTGTCGTTGAACAGCACGATGTGCTGGCCGACGTAGGCGATGTGGCGACGCAGACTGGCCAGCGTGTATTGCTCGATGGGCTGACCGTCGATCAGCAGCCGACCGCTGGTCAGCGGATAGAAACGCGGCACTAGATTGATCAATGAGGTCTTGCCGCCGCCGGAGCGCCCGACCAGCGCAACGGTCTCGCCGGCGCGAATGTCGAGATTGATGTCGTCCAGCGCGCTGCGATCGCCGTAGCGTAAGCTCACGTGCTCGAAGCAGATCTCGCCGCGCAGCTTGGCGTCCGCGCGACCCTGGTCGATCTCCGGCGCGACATCCACCAGCGCGAAGATCGAATCGGCCGCCGCCAGGCCACGCTGCAGGAATTCATTGACACCCGCCAAGCGCTTGGTCGGTGGCAACACCAGCGCGGTGGCGGTGACGAAGGCAATGAAATCGCCGCGCGTCATGCTGCCGTCCGCCGCTGCGCGCACCGCCAGCACTACCATCAGCGCGATGCCTAAGGACACGCAGAGCTGGATCAGAGGCACGATGGTGGCGCTCGACCCCACCACTTTCATATGGAACTTGCGCGCGTCGTTGATGGCGCGGTCGAAGCGCTGGGTCTCGTAGCCATAGCCGTCGAAGACCTTGACCTCGCGATGGCCGCGCACCGACTCCTCGGTGACCTGGTTGATGGCGCCCACCGATTCCTGCAGGCGGCGACTCATCTGGCGCATACGCTCGGAGGCGCGCCTGACGATGAAACCGACCGGGGCGGCGAACAGCACCAACAGTAAAGTCAGGTGCCAGTTCAAGTAGAACAGGTAGCCGAACAGCACCGTGATGATGGCGGTGTCCTTGATCAACACCTCGATGACGCGGGTCGCAGCCTGCGCGACCTGGGTCACGTCAAAGGTGAATTTCGAGATCAGCTCGCCGCTGGCGCGGCTGTCGAAGAAGCTCGCCGGCAAGCGCACCAGGGCCTTGAACATGGCCATACGCAGATCGGCGATGGTGCGCTGAGAGACCCACTGCAGGGCAAACATGTCGACGTAGTTGAGCAGACCGCGCACTGCGAACAAGCCCACCAGCAGCCCGCCGGTGACATAGGCGTTACGCCCATTGGCGATGTCGAAGTCTTTATCGATGAGGGGTTTTAGCAGCGCCGGCAGCATCCACTCGGTGGCGGCGAGGGCAATCATGGCGGCGATCGCATAGCCGAATTGGCGCCAGTAGGGACGCACGAAGCCTAGCAGTCGGTGGTAGATCTCGCGGTCCGCGATGGTCCTCTGGCGCATCGCGCTAGTGTGCCCGCCGGTCATTTTTTTTGCATCCGCACAGGGGTGGCGCCTGACGGTAGCTGCCTGACTATCTTGTCCCTACAATACCGGCGAGCCTGCATTTCGAACCATAAAACAGACAGCCCATGTCCGAACTGCATCCCATCGTAGCCGTGACCGGCTCGTCCGGCGCCGGTACGAGCAGCGTCAAGACTGCCTTTGAGCGCATTTTTCAGCGCGAAGGCATCAATCCAGCGGTGATCGAAGGCGATAGCTTCCATCGCCACGATCGCAAGCAGATGGAATGGGAGGTCGAGAAGGCCGCCCTGCAAGGCAAGACCCTCACTCACTTCGGCCCCGACGGCAACCTGCTCAACGAGCTTGAGACCCTGTTCGCTACCTATGGCGAGCACGCCAGCGGCAAGCGCCGCTATTACGTGCATACCAGCAAGGAGTCGCGACGGCTGGACAGCAAGCCCGGCACCTTCACACCATGGCAACCGCTGCCGGACGACACCGATCTGCTTTTTTACGAAGGTCTGCACGGCGGCTTCGTCGACGAACAGGCCAATATCGCGCGGTTTGTCGACCTGCTGGTCGGGGTCGTGCCGATCATCAACCTCGAATGGATCCAGAAGATCCATCGCGATCGCGCCGTGCGGGGCTACTCGGCCGAAGCCGCCACCCATATGATCCTGCGCCGCATGCCCGATTACGTGCACTACATCTGTCCGCAGTTCTCGCGCACCGACGTCAATTTCCAGCGCGTGCCGACCATCGACACCTCGAATCCTTTCACCGCCAGCGAGATCCCGTCCAACGACGAGAGCATGGTCGTGGTACACATCGCCAATCGGCGCAAGATCAAACCGGATTACCGTTACTTGCTGGAAATGCTGCAAGGCTCGTTCATGTCGCGACCCGATACCATCGTCGTACCGGCCGGCAAAATGGTTTTCACCATGGAGTTGCTCTTGAACCCGGTCATCGAACGCATGATGGAACGGCGTGACCACGCGCTGAAACAAAGCGCGGCCTGAGGGCCGCAAACCGCACGCGCCGCGAGTAGGTCGCGTAAGGGAAATGAGCGGCGCCCCGCGAGGGGCCGTCAGCATACTGGCTAGATCAAACCCGCAGGGGGGCTCGCGATGCGCGCGATTCTGGTGCTCAATGCCAAAGGCGGCAGCGGCAAGACAACGGTGGCGACCAATCTTGCCGGCTATTACGCGTCCGCGGGCGCGAAGGTGGTGCTGGCAGATTATGACCCGCAAGGGTCCAGCGTCGACTGGCTACGTCAGCGTCCGGCCAACCTCGCCAAGATTGGCGGGGTGGATGCTGCAGCCGGGCCGCTACGCGTGCCGCGCAGCACCGACATCGTGATCATGGATGCGCCCTCACGCACCCACGGCGATGTGCTAGTCAGCCTGTTGCGCAAAGCCCAGACCGCCATCGTGCCGGTGGTGCCCTCACCGATCGACATCCGTGCTGCGCACCGCTTCTTTGGCGAGCTGCGCGAAGTGCGGCCGCTGGTCGCAAACGACGTCAAGATCTGCACGGTCGCGAGCCGCGTGCGTGACGGAGCGCGCACCTCCGACGACCTTGAAGACTTCCTCATGGATCAGAAGCTGCCGTCCGGGCGCCGCTTCCCCTTCCT
>JANMJF010000508.1:0-1522 GCA_031371245.1 Pseudomonadota bacterium
ACTCGCGCCGGAGACCGTGCAATGACCATAGAAACGACAATGTCGGCGACCCGCCGCTTCTCGACCCGCATTTCGGGGGCCCAGCACAGGATTCTCGCTTTCAGCGGGTTACTGGCACTGATCATCATCTTCAGCTTCGCCTCACCCTATTTCCTGCAGATGAACAACATCATCACGATTTTGCAGGCGACCTCGGTCAATGGTGTGCTCGCCATCGCCGCCACCGTGGTCATCATCTCGGGCGGCATCGACCTGTCGGTTGGCACGCTGATGAGCTTCTGTTCGGTGATTGCCGGCGTACTACTCGTCTATCTCGGCCTTCCCATGGCAGTCGGCATTCTAGGGGCGCTCATCGCGGGCACGCTTGGTGGCGCTTTTTCCGGCTTCCTCATTGCCAGGCTCAAGATTCCGCCCTTCATCACGACGCTCGGCATGATGCTGATTTATAAGGGTCTGTCCCTCGCGATCTCCGGCACCAAGCCGATCTACTTTGAAACGGTCCCTGGCTGGGCGATCCCTTCAACTGGTTCACTGATCCGCGCGGTGATCCCATCTCTGCCGATTCCGAACGGAGTTCTCATTCTCTTCGTCACTGCCATCGCCGTGTCCTTCGTTCTGCGCCGGACCGCTTTCGGCCGCTTCACTTTTGCTATGGGCAGCAACGAAGAAGCGCTGCGGCTTTCGGGCGTCAACATCAACCGGTGGAAAATCGGGGTCTATGCGCTCTCCGGAGCCGTGTGCGCCATTGCCGGGATCCTTATCGCTTCGCGCATCAACTCGGCGCAGCCCGCGATCGGACAGGGCTACGAGCTCGACGCGATCGCCGCCGTCGTCATCGGCGGCACCTCGCTCAGCGGCGGTCGCGGCACGATGCTGGGCACTATGATCGGCGCGTTGATCATCAGCGTTGTTGCCAACGGTTTGCGCATCTTGTCGGTATCGCAGGAATGGCAGATCGTTGTGACCGGTTCGATCATCATCCTCGCTGTCTATACCGACATTTTAAGGCGCCGCGGCGCCCGATGATTACCGCTTGGCCGCAGGGCCGGGCCAATAAGAGGGCAAAGCCCCACAATTAAGGCAAACCATTAACAACGAAAGTTCAACGGAGGAAATTATGATTACCAGACGCACTCTCATCGGCTTGCTGAGCGCCACCGCCATTTGGGGCGCGACAAGCGTCTCGATGGCCGCCGACAAGCCATATGTCGCCCTCATCGCCAAGGGCTTCCAACACCAGTTTTGGCAAGCAGTGAAGGCCGGGGCGGAAACGGCGGGTAAGGAATTCGACGTCACCGTGACGTTCGAGGGACCCGACGACGAGCATGCCGTCGACCACCAGCTCGACATGATCTCGACCGCGATTTCCAAGAAGCCAACAGCCATCGGTATAGCGGCGATCGACAGCCACGCCGTTGTCCCCTTGACTTTTACAATCGGACGCGGAAACGAATTGTGTTGTGCAGCGATCAAGGCACTAGGCAGTCTGGTCATTGGTCTTGATCTAGCTTGGATCACCGAA
>JANMJF010000621.1:0-1601 GCA_031371245.1 Pseudomonadota bacterium
GCCAATCCATAACCCACGAACGCGAGCATGATGAATGACACCGCCAGCAACATGATGGCTTTCTCGCCAAAGCGCGCAGCAAGCATGCCGGCCGGCAGGTCCATGGCCATCATGCCGAGCCCGCGTAAGCCCACCACGGCCGCCGCAGTCGCGGCACTGCCGCCGCGATCGAGTACGTACAAAGGCAACAGCATGAAGGCCGCCTGGGCCGGAATACCCAACAACAGCGCCGGCAGATAAAGCGGCAGGAACACCCGCCGATGCACACTCACGGCGCGACGGGTGCACCGTGCACGCGGCCGCGTGCCAGGGACAAGGCGATACCCACCGCCGACAGCGCCGCACCGCAGGCAAAACAGGTCGCGATGGCGTGGCCCAGGCGCGCGTAAACCGCCGGCTCGATCGCGATCGGCCCCAGCCACAAAGCCATCACTACCGCCACCATACCCATGCTGGTCAACTGCCCCACTACCCGCATTACCGACATCGCACCCGAGGCGCGCGAATAATCGCTGCGCGGCACGGCGCCCATGATGGCGTTGACATTGGGCGAACTGAACAGGCTGAAACCGAAGCCGCAGATGGCGAGACAGACCACCGTCCAATGCAGTGCACTGCGCGCGTCGAGCAGCGCGAAACCGAGCAGACCGAGCGCCGTCACCGCCATGCCGAGCGAGGCGATCACACGCGGTTCAATGCGGTCGGACCAACGCCCGGCGAAAGGCGAGATCAACGCCATCACCAGCGGTTGGGTCATCATGATCACCCCGGCTTGCGACGGCGCCACGCCCTTCAGATATTGCAGATACAGACTCACCAGCAAGACGTTGGCGAAGGTGGTGGTGTACATCACCAGCGAGGCCAGACAGGACAGCGTGAAGACACGATTGGTATAGAACAACTCAACGTCGAAAATCGGATTGGCATGGCGACGTTCGTAACGGAAGAACAGCCATAACAAGGTCGCACCACCGACCAGCATGACACTACCCCGCAGACTCGGCAAAGCCGACAGCCCGATCATCAACACCACGATACCGCAGGCGTAAAGCGCCGCGCCCACACCATCGAATTCACCGCGTTCGTCCGCCCGCCATTCGAAACGCATATGGCGCACGGCGAGGTACAGCACTATCAAGGTCAACGGTAAATGCGGCACAAAAGCCGCGCGCCACGACCATAGCTCGATCACGTGCCCGCCCACCAAGGGCCCGAGGGAAAGCCCGATATAGACCGCCGAGATGGTCGCACCGATGGCCGCGCCGCGCCGCGCGGGCGGGTAGACCGAGGAAATGATCGCTATCTGCGTCGCGAACAGTGCGGCCGCTGATGCCCCTTGCAGGGCGCGTGCCCATAACAACATTGCGCTGCTGGTGGCACAGGCCGCCAATACCGAAGACAGCAGCACGCCGACTGTTCCTGCCACAAACACACGTCGGCGACCGAACATGTCGGCCAGCCGCGCGAGGCTTAAAACGCAGGCTGCGCTGGCCAGCAGATAGGCCATCGGCACCCATCTCAAGGTCATTGCGTCGATGTGCAGTGCACGTGCAATGCTGGGCAAAGAGACATTGACGGTCGACTACATCATGTCGGTTGCG
>JANMJF010000626.1:0-2427 GCA_031371245.1 Pseudomonadota bacterium
ACCCGATATGACGGTAAACGATCGGTTCGCAAGCCCCTGAACACGATGCTGCCCGAACGCATCGGCAGCAAACCGAACAGGCACTTCACCAGCGTCGATCGCCCCATGCCGTTGCGCCCGAGGAGCGTGACCAACTCACCCTCGTGGACGGTAAGCGAGACGCCGAACAGCGCCTGGCTCGCGCCGTAGAAGGTCTCCATGTCGCGCACTTCCAACAGTGGCGTTTTCACAGGATGTTCTCACCTTCCCCAAGATACGCCTCGCGCACCTCGGGGTTGGCCTGAATCTCGCTCGCAGTGCCGGTGGCGATCGCGCGGCCGTAGACCAGAACGGTAATTCGATCGGCTAACGCGAACACCGCGTTCATATCATGGTCGACCAGCAAAAAGGTGTAGTTGCGCTTCATGGCAGCCAGCAGCGCAACCACGCTTGCCGATTCGTGCGAACTCATGCCCGCCATCGGTTCATCGAGCAACAGCAGCTTCGGCCGGCCCGCCAGCGCCATCGCGATCTCGAGCTGCCGGCGCTCGCCATGCGCCAATGCTGCGACCGGTACGTGCGCGCGCGCTGCTAGACCGACTTGCGCAAGGAGTGTCTGACCGGGTTCCACCAGCGCCGGCTCGCGTGCCGCGGGCTGCCAGAATCGAAAGCTATGGCCGGCGTGCGCCTGCACAGCCATTATGGCGTTTTCCAATGCGGTGAACTCAGCGAACACCGAGGTGATCTGGTACGAGCGGCCGAGTCCCGCAAGCGCGCGGCGGTAGGTCGGTTCGCGGGTGATGTCACGGCCGTCGAACACGATTCGGCCTGCGTCGGGCATGACCTCTCCCATAAGCTGGTGGATGAGTGTCGTCTTGCCGGCCCCGTTCGGGCCAATGATCGCGTGAATCTCCCCCGGCACCACACGCAGCGACAGATGATCCGTGGCGAGCAGGCCGCCGAAGCGCTTCACCAGGCTTTCGACGACCAGCATATCAGCCCGAGCCGCCTCGGCCCGCGGCGAGGTGGCCGTAGACGCCCTGTTTGAGCGTCAACACCACGAACACGATAAAAAGCCCAAGCAGGCCCATCCAATGATCGCGGATGAAAGAATCGATTCCCCAAGGCAAGCCGAGGTTGAGCGAGGACAGCACCTCCTCGATTAAAAGCAGCGTGGCGGCGCCGGCAACCGGTCCGAGCAGCGTTCCCATGCCGCCGAGCACGACCATCAAGATCAACTCCCCCGACACCTGCCACTGCATGTACGCCGGTGAGCAGAAACGTGTGAGGTTAGCGAGCAGGACGCCAGCGATCACGCATACCTGCGCCGAGATCACATAGGCAGTGAGTTTGTAGCGAAACGTAGGAACGCCGAGCGAGATCATGCGCCGCTCGTTCGATTTGCAGCCGCGCAACACCATTCCAAAGCGTGAATGGATCAAACGCCACGCGCCGTAGAGCGTGGCGAGGAGGACAACGTAGATGGCGTAGTACAGTAGCAGCGCGTTGCTGAGATTCACGGAACCGAAGACACTGCGTGAAGCGATCGAGATGCCATCGTCGCCGCCGTACTGCTTCAGGCTGACGGCCAAGAAAAAGAACATTTGCGCAAACGCAAGTGTGATCATGATGAACGCCATCCCGCTGGTGCGCAGGCACACCGAACCCACCAAGATTGCCGCGGCGAGCCCGATTGCGAGCGCCGCTGTGAGGTGCGCCCAGCCGCTGGCGATGTCGTGGAAGGTCAGGATGCCGACGGCGTAGGCGCCGATGCCGAGGTACATCGCGTGGCCGAAGCTGACCATTGCGCCGTAGCCCAGGATCAGATTGAGGCCCAGCGCCGCGAGCCCGAAAATCATGATGCGCGAGACGAGCGTAAGGTAGAAGGGCTGTCCGATTACGGCGGCGAGCACCGGCACGGCAGCGAGCGCGATCAGGATTGCAGCGGCCGCCAGCGCGCGTGGGCTGGCTCTAGCCATGCTTCACCGGGAACAGACCCTGAGGACGCAGCGCCAGAACGGCGGCCATCAGCAAGTAGATCAGCATTGAGGCGATCGCCGGACCGGCGGCCTGCGCGATCGAGCGCTCGAACACCTCGCGCAGCAGCGCCGGCAGGAACGCGCGCCCGATCGTGTCGACGATGCCGACCATGAGGGCGCCATAGAATGCGCCGCGGATCGAGCCGATGCCGCCGGTGACGATCACCACCAGTGTGAGGATCAGAATCGGCTCGCCCATTCCGGGCTGCACCGACATGATCGGCCCGGCCATGAGTCCCGCGAGGCCGGCAAGCCCGGCGCCTAGCCCAACCACCAACGCATTGAGCAACTTGATATTGACGCCGAGCGCGCCGGCCATCGCCGGGTTGGAGGCGCTTGCGCGGATCAGCATGCCGATACGGGTGCGATGGATGAGAAGGTAGAGCGCGATCGCAACGACGATGCCGAC
>JANMJF010000513.1:0-6873 GCA_031371245.1 Pseudomonadota bacterium
CCGCGCCGAGAACGCTTCCGCCCTGGTCTATCAGCACGTGCATGCCGATCTCCCGCAGCTGCCGACGTCGTTACGCCGTTACCAGCCCTTGCTGGCGCGCCTGCTGGCCAAGGACTGTGAGGATCGCCTGTCCTCGGCGGCGGCCCTGGTGGATGCGCTCGACCCCCTGATCGCAAGTTGAGATTGACCCCTGCGTGGGGCGCTTGAATTCCACTGCGGTCGTCCGCACTTAGAGCACACGCGACCAAGCTTACCTGGAGTGTCGCGTCCATCCATAGCGCGCGACGAACACCATGAACGAAGAACTAGACTCTGCCGTGCCGGACGAGGCTGCGGCGTCGCCCATGGCCGGCGTGCCGGCGCGACTCAATGAAGTGCTGCCCGACAAGTTGTTGCTGTTGCCGTTGCGCATGCGGCCGTTTTTCCCCGGGCAGTCCACGCCCATCGTGCTGGAAGATGAGCTGTGGCGGGCAACCATTGAGCGCGTCGGCAACACCGCGCACAAGCTGGTCGGGCTGGTCTATGCACGTCAGGCGCTCGATCAGGATGCGCCCACGCCTGAGGACTTCGCGACCTTCGGTACCGTCGCGCGTGTGCATCACGCCATGCGTGAAGGCGGCCGCATCCAATTCATCGCTGAAGGCATAGAACGTTTTCGCATCGTGCGCTGGGTAAGTAAGGAACGGCCGTTCGTGGTGCAGGCCCAATACCCGCGTCAGGATCAGGATAAAAGCAAGGAAGTGCGCGCCTACGGGCTCGCCATCATCAACAAGATCAAAGAACTGTTGCCGCTCAATCCTCTATACAAGGAAAGTCTGCGCGCTTTTCTCGACCGTTACACGCCCGACGATGCCTCGCCATTGACGGATTTTGCGGCGGCCATGACCAGCGCCGATGGTGAGCAATTGCAGGAAGTGTTGGAGACCGTGCCGTTGTTACGGCGCATGGAAAAGGTGCTTTTGCTCATCCAGCACGAGCTCGAAGTCGCTGGACTTCAGACCGAGATCCGCCAGCGTGTGGAAATACGCATCTCCGAACAACAGCGCGAGTTCTTCTTGAAGGAGCAACTGAAAGAGATCCAGAAGGAACTCGGACTGTCCAAGGACGACAAGACCGTCGAACTCGAACGCTTTCGCGAGCGCTTGCGCGAATGCGTTGTGCCGGTCGACGCGCAAAAGCGCATCGACGACGAGATGCAGAAATTCTCGTTGCTCGAAACGGGCTCCCCTGAGTACGGCGTGACACGTAACTATCTCGAGACCTTGACGGCATTGCCGTGGGGCAAATATTCGCCCGATCAGCTCGATCTCGACCATGCGCGCAGGATCCTTGATCGTGACCATGCGGGTCTCGCCGACGTCAAGGATCGCATCATCGAATTTCTCGCCGTCGGCAAGTTGAAGGGTGAGATGGCCGGCTCGATTCTGTTGCTGGTCGGGCCACCCGGCGTCGGCAAGACCTCGATAGGGCATTCGATTGCTGACGCACTGGGTCGCAAATTTTTTCGCTTCAGTGTCGGCGGCATGCGCGACGAAGCTGAAATCAAAGGCCATCGCCGTACTTATATCGGCGCCATGCCCGGCAAGTTCATCCAGGCCTTGCGTGATACCGGTGTCGCCAATCCGGTCGTGCTGCTCGACGAAGTGGACAAGATAGGCGCGTCCTACCAGGGCGACCCCGCCTCGGCTCTGCTCGAAGTGCTGGACCCCGAGCAGAACGCGAGCTTCCTCGATCACTATCTCGACGTGCGTTTCGATCTGTCCAAGGTGGTGTTCGTGTGTACCGCCAACCAGCTCGACTCCATTCCCGCAGCGCTACTCGACCGCATGGAGGTGATGCGATTGGCGGGTTACCTGACGGCCGAAAAAGTCGCGATAGGCACGCGTTATCTGTGGCCTAAGCAGCGCGCCAAGGCGGGTCTGAATGCGCGCCAGGCACGTGTCAATGCTGGCGCAGTCAAAGCCATTGCCGAGCACTACGCGCGTGAAGCCGGCGTGCGCAATCTCGAAAAGCAACTCGGCCGAATCGCACGCAAAGCGGCGCTGGCGGTGGTGCGCGATGGGTCTCACCAGGTATTGGTGACGCCGGCCAACCTGCGGGACTATCTCGGCGCGCCCTTGTTTCGCCAACAAGTGCCTGAACGCGGTATCGGTATTGTCACCGGCCTCGCCTGGACGGCGATGGGCGGCGCCACCCTCGATATTGAAGCGACCCGTGTGCACAGCATCAACCGCGGCTTGAAGTTGACCGGCCAGCTTGGCGACGTCATGCGCGAGTCGGCCGAAATTGCCTACAGTTATGTCGCTGCTCACCTTGCCGATTACGGCGCGTCCAAGGATTTCTTCGATGCGGCCTTTGTTCATCTGCATGTGCCGGAAGGCGCGACGCCCAAGGATGGTCCCAGTGCGGGCATCACCATGGCGACAGCCTTGTTGTCGCTGGCGCGCGGTAAGCGTATGAAGCGGCCGCTGGCGATGACCGGCGAGCTGACGCTGACTGGACGCGTGCTAGCGGTGGGCGGCATACGCGAGAAGATCATTGCAGCGCGACGCGCCGGTGTGCGCGAGATCGTGCTGCCCGACACCGTGCGTGGCGAATTCGACGAACTGCCAGCCTATATTCGCGCCGGCCTGCGCTTCCATTTTGTGGCTAACTTCAGCGAGGTCGCGGCTATCGCCTTTGGCTGAGACGGCCACGGTGCGCAAGATGTTTGTGCGATACTCGCGGCACTCTCAGCCACGAGTATCGCGTCCGCCATGTTGATCGTAACCGCACCCGATCTGCTCATTTATCGTCGTACCAAGATAGTCGCCACGGTAGGCCCCGCCTCAAATTCACAGGAAAAGATCAGCGCCCTCATCGAAGCCGGCGTGAATGTTTTCCGCATCAACTTCTCGCACGGCAGTCATGCCGCCCACGGCGCAGCTATCGCGCTCATTCGACAGGTTGCACAGCGATTGGGCACGCCGACCGCGATACTCGCCGATCTGTGCGGACCCAAGATTCGTACCGGTAAATTCCGTGACGGCAGCGTCGAACTGATAACCGGTAGCACGGTCACGGTCACCAGCGCCGAGGTACTCGGTGACGCCAGCGTGATTCCATCGCAGTACGCCGCCCTGGCCCAGGACGTGCTGCCCGGCAATCGCATTCTTCTGAACGATGGCGCGGTTGAATTGCGGGTCATGGCGGTGCGTGACCACGACGTCGAATGTCTGGTGGTCGCCGGCGGGCCGGTGGGTGATCACAAGGGCATCAATCTTCCGGGTACGACGGTCTCGGCGCCATCATTGACGGACAAAGATCGCGACGACGCGGTGTTTGCGCTGGCCGCCGGGGTTGATTTCATCGCATTGTCGTTCGTGCGCAATGGCGATGACATCAGCGCACTGCGTGCGATTGTCGATGCCGCTGGCTCGGCGGCTGGCATCATCGCGAAAATCGAAAAGCCCGAAGCGCTGGTCAATAGTGAAGACATCATCAGCCGTGCCGACGGCATCATGGTGGCGCGTGGCGATTTGGGCGTGGAACTCAATCCCGAACAGGTACCGCTGGCCCAGAGTCAGTTGATCACGCGCGCGCGCCAGCTCAACAAACCGGTCATCGTCGCGACCCAGATGCTGGAGTCCATGATTACTAATGCCCGTCCGACTCGCGCCGAAGTCTCCGATGTGTCCTTTGCAGTAGCAAGCGGTGCCGACGCGGTGATGTTGTCGGGGGAATCGGCGGTCGGGCGTTTCCCGGTTGCGGCGGTCCAGATGATGGACCGCGTTGCGCGCCAGACCGAAGCTTATTACTGGCATGCGGGCGTGCCACTGCACGGCGCCCATCTGCCCGCCGCTGCGCCGCTACTCTTTGGCGACGCCATCGCCCACGCCACCGCGCGTCTGGTGGCCGATCTGCGCGCACGGGCGGTGATAGTGATTTCCGTGCACGGCATGACCGCCGCGACCATCAGCGCAGCGCGACCGGCGGCGCCGGTGGTTGCGATCTCCAGCGATCAACAGACCTGTCGCCGCATGAGTCTCATGTGGGGCATGATTGCGCACTACGTGGCGAGCGTCGGCACTGAGAACCCGAATTCGATCGCGCGTCGTGCGGCGCGCGAATTGGGCCTCGCGACAGACGGCGGCTATGTGGTGATGGTGCGCGGCTTCAATGCCGATCCGGCGATCAACTCGCCGTCGATTACTTTGTTGCAGGTGTAAAGCAGGCGCGGGGAGGCGAGCGCTTGCCGATGGTGGGTCTGACTGAAGTCGGACCCACAGCGGTAGGGACTCGCAAGCCTAGAACGGAATATCGTCGTCGAAATCCATCGGTGGCTCGGCTTGGCCGCTAGTCGCGCTGTCGCTGCGGTCACTAGCGCCGCTACTGCTACCGCCGCTGCGCTCACCGCCGGCCCCGCCGCCACCACTGCTACCACCACGACTGCCGAGCATCTGCATCTCGCTAGCGACGATTTCGGTACTGAATTTTTCGTTGCCCTCTTTGTCCTGCCATTTGCGCGTCTGCAGGCGACCTTCGATGTAGATCTGGGAACCTTTTTTCACATACTGCTCGACGATTTCCGCGAGTCGCCCGAAGAACACGACGCGATGCCATTCGGTGCGTTCCTGGGTTTCGCCGCTGTCCTTGTCGCGCCAGCTGTCGGCGGTTGCCAGCCGTACATTCGCCACGGCGGCGCCGCCAGCGGTGTAACGAATTTCGGGATCGGCGCCGAGGTTGCCGATCAACATGACTTTATTGAGGCCACGTGCCATGGGTATTGCTCCTGCCAGTGAGTTATTGGACCGTCCGTAGTCGGTGTGAGGTGCAGATTCTAACTAAGCGCGTGCGCGCCGTCAGTCCTTGACGCGACCATCCAGTGCATCGCCCGACGCACACAATGCGCCTGCCAGCCACGCCAGGCACAAGCCCGCGCATAAGCACGGCACGAAGGCAAAGCCCAACCGTCCGGCGACCAGGCCGCCGAGCGTGCCGCCGATGAACATGCCCAGAAACTGGCAGGTCGCGTAGGCGCCGAGTGCGGTGCCCTTATAGGCCGGCGGTGCGACTCGCGAAATGAGGCTGGGCAGGGACGACTCGAGAAAATTGAAGGCAGTGAAGAACACCGTCAAGGCGACATAGGTGCCGATGCGGTGGTGCCAGGTCAGCCAAATCAGGAGTTCGGCAACGCCCAACAAACCAATGGCGAAGCGCGAGATAGGCATTAGCCAGCGTGGCTTCATCGAGAGTCGAATGAGGGGTGCTACCAGCAAGATGGACATCAGCAGGACCGGCAGATAGACCGTATGGTGGCGAGCGCTCGGCAAGCCCAGACCTTCACGTAAATCGACCGGGATGGCAACAAAGCTCGCGGCCAGGACCAGATGCAAGGCCAGTACGCCGAAATACAGTACGCGCAACTCGGGTGCCGCTAGCGCCGCCCAGGAAATCGGCGCGCTACGGCGCGCTTGTGTGGGTGGCACCGGCACCAGCAAGAACAACACGGGCAGGGCCAGCGCGCCGGCCAGGCCTGAGGCGATGAACAAACCCTTGAGGCCAACCGCGCTGTCGATCAGCGGTCCCAGCACGAAGGCCACCGAGAACGCGATGCCGATGCTGACGCCGATGATGGCCATGACCTTGGTCCGTTGCGACTCGCGGGTCAGATCCGCTGCCAAGGCCAAGGTTGCGCCTGACACGGCACCCGCGCCCTGGATCGCGCGCCCGAGCAGAATTGGCAGGATGTGATGGGCGAAAGCCGCGATCGCCGAGCCCAAGGTGAATATGACCAGGCCCATGGCGATCACCGGACGCCGGCCGATGCGATCGGACAAGGTGCCGAAGGGGATCTGCAGGCAGGCCTGGGTGAGTCCGTAGATGCCGAGTGTCAAGCCGACCATGAAGGGCGTCGCACCGGCCAGTTGATTGGCATACAAGGCCAACACCGGCACGAGCATGAACAGGCCCAGCATGCGTAGAAAGAAAACGCCCGCGAGGGCGAAGGTGGCATGTCGTTCCTGGGGCGTAAAGGCGAGGCTGTTGGGCACAGTGGAAACGAATTTAGCGGTGGTGAAAAAACACCGTATAGTACTCGTTTGATCTTTGCCGGCGCCAGTCGCAGCCGCACGCTTTGGGAAGCCCACAGTACTGTCCATGGATACGATTCATCTTCGCGGTGCGCGCACGCACAATCTCAAGAACATCGATCTCGATCTGCCACGCCACAAGCTCATTGTGATCACCGGCCTGTCGGGTTCAGGCAACTCTTCGTTGGCCTTCGACACCATCTACGCCGAAGGTCAGCGCCGCTATGTCGAATCGCTGTCAGCCTACGCGCGCCAGTTCCTGTCGATCATGGAAAAGCCCGACATCGATCACATCGAAGGTCTGTCGCCGGCCATTTCTATTGAACAGAAATCCACTTCGCACAATCCGCGTTCGACCGTCGGTACGATTACCGAGATCTACGATTATCTGCGCCTGTTGTTTGCGCGCGTCGGTGAACCACGCTGCCCCGATCATGCCGAGATCCTCGAGGCACAGACCGTCTCGCAGATGGTCGATCAGGTGATGGCCCTGGCGCCCGATTCGCGCTGGATGCTGCTCGCGCCAGTGGTGCGCGGGCGCAAGGGTGAGCATCACCAGGTGTTCGAGCATCTGGCACGACTGGGCTATCTGCGCGCAGTGGTGGATGGCGAAGTCGTGATGCTGGATCAGCCGCCGCTACTGGCCCTGCGTAAAAAGCACGACATCGACGTGGTCATCGATCGTTTCCGTGTGCGTGAAGATTTGCAGCAGCGCCTGGCCGAATCCTTTGAAAATGCCCTGGGCTTGGGCGAGGGCGTGGCGCGTGTGGTGCCGATGGCGGGCGAACACGCTGTCGCCGGT
>JANMJF010000658.1:0-2314 GCA_031371245.1 Pseudomonadota bacterium
GTCGGCGCATAGAGGCCGATGGGTTGATAACCCCAGGAGCCATCGAAGGGATGCTCGGCGATCGGCATTAATTCAAGATGGGTGAAGCCGAGATCACAGGCGTAGGGGATGAGGCTGTCGGCCAGTTCGTCCCAGCTCGGCCAGCGTTCGCCATCGGCACCGGCGCGGCGCCACGAACCGACATGCACCTCGTAGATGGCCATCGGCTGGGCCAGCGTCACCGTGCGCGGCGCACCAGCCGCGCGCGGCAAGGCCGCCGCCACCACCGAGGCCGTGGCTGGACGCAATTCGCACTGACGCGCATAGGGATCGGCGCGCCACGCCGGACGCGCACCTTGTACATCAAGGATCGCAAATTTATAACGCGCGCCGGGCCGCACTGCGGGCAGAAATATTTCCCATACACCGGCTTCACGCCGCAGCCGCATGGGATGGCGTCTTTCGTCCCAGAAATTCCAGTCGCCGACCACCGCTACGCGTTGCGCCTGGGGCGCCCACACCGTGAACATCGTGCCGTCCTCACCGTCGACGTGACAGCACTGGGCACCGAGTTTGTCGTAGGGACGTTGCTCGGTGCCTTCGGCCAGCAGCCACAGATCGCTCGCGCCGAGCAGCGGCAGATGACGGTAAGGGTCGTCGATGAGGTCGCGGCTGACACCGTCCTGCCAGGCAACACGCAGGCGATAGTCGGGCCGCTGGCGCAACTCCGGCAGGCAGGCTTTGAACAAGCCGCGCGCGTCAGCGATGTGCATCTCGGCTTGCACACGATGGGTTCCTGGCGTGACGACCGCGACGCTCGCCGCGCCCGGCAGGAAGACATGGATCCACCAATCGCCCTGTTGGTTCTGATGCGGGCCGAGCAAAGCAAAGGGATCGCCATGATTGCCCGCCAGCAGGGCGTCCCATGCGCCAGGCGGCACGACCGGCTCGTGGTCTTGCGTGTGCATCAGCGGCGGGTCAGTCGACGACGGGGGTGACCCGCCAGATCTGCTCGGCATATTCGGCGATAGTACGGTCGCTGGAAAAGGCGCCCATGCCGGCAACGTTTAGCAACGCGCGTCGCGCCCAGGCGGACGGGTCACGATACAAAGTATCGACCTGGCCTTGCGCCGTGAGATAGGAATCGAAGTCGGCGAGCAGCAGATAGTGATCGCCAAAGCGCAGCAGGGAATCGATCAAGGCCATGAAACGCTGCGGTTCTTCGGGCGAGAACTCACCACTGGCGATGCTGTCGAGCACGCGCTTCAACACCGGGTTGCGCTCGTAATAATCGAGCGCTCGGTAACCACTGACACGCAGCCGTTCGACCTCGGCGGCAGTCATGCCGAAGATGAAGATATTTTCCGGTCCGACTTCTTCACGTATCTCGATATTGGCACCGTCGAGGGTGCCGATGGTCAGCGCGCCATTCAGCGCGAACTTCATATTGCCGGTACCCGAGGCCTCGGTGCCAGCGGTCGAGATCTGCTCCGACAGATCGGCCGCCGGCATCATCAACTCGGCCACCGACACGCCGTAGTTCGGCACGAACACCACTTTCAACAGGTGGTTAACACGCTGGTCGTGGTTGATACGCGCGGCGATGTCGTTAATGAGTTTGATGACGAGCTTGGCCATGCGATAGGCCGACGCCGCTTTGCCGGCGAAGAACACTGTGCGCGGCACCCAACCGGCGTTGGGGTTGGTGAGGATGGCGTGATAGCGCGCCACGACGTGCAAGGCGTTCAGCAGTTGGCGCTTGTACTCATGAATGCGCTTGACCTGCACGTCGAACAGCGAGTCGGGATCGATCGCCATCCCGAGTTGCTGCTCGATCCAGTTCGCCAGGCGTTGTTTGTTGGCGCGCTTGATGGCGACAAAGCGCAGCAGCAAATCGGCGTCGTCGGCTTGGGCGCGCAGACCGGCGAGCTGGCGGAGATCCCGTCGCCAGCCGTCGCCGAGGCGCTCATCGAGCAGGGCGGTGAGGCCGCGATTGGCACTCATCAGCCAGCGTCGGGGCGTGATGCCATTGGTCTTATTGCAGAAACGGGTCGGCCACAGGCGCGCGAAGTCGGCGAAGATCGACTGCACGATGAGCGCACTGTGCAGCTTGGACACTCCTTTGACCGTATGACTCGCGACCACCGACAGTTGGGCCATGCGCTCGCGCCGCTCGCCCGACTCGTCGATCAAGGACAGCCGCGCGAGCAGGGCCGGATCTTCACCGCTGGTGGCGCGCACCTCGGCCAAGAAGCGTTTGTTGATCTCGAAGATGATGTCGAGATGCCGTGGCAGCACGCTGCGCATCATTTCCAGCGGCCAGGTCTCCAGCGCT
>JANMJF010000683.1:0-4467 GCA_031371245.1 Pseudomonadota bacterium
GTGGGTGTGGGTGGGCTGCGGCCGGCGCGCGGCGTATTGTAGTGGCGGAATTTTCGACAAGGCAATGAACGTGATAGTTGCGCCATCGGCACTGCGAGTGACTGAGCCACGAATATCCCCTGCGCGCCCCGCGTGAGCGCGCGCCTGACCGAACATCATTGTGTGCTGTTACCGGCGGCGGTTGCGGGCCTGCGCCTCGATCAGGCGCTGGCGCGAGTATTGACCCAGTACTCGCGCACCCTCATCAAACAGTGGATAGACAGCGGCCAGGTGACGCGCGCGGGTGTGGCCCAGAAGGCGCGCACGCCGGCCCGGGCCGGCGCCATCATCGAGGTGCTGGCAACCCTGGACGCGGTGGCCGATCTCGAACCGCAGGCGGTGGACTTCGCGCTCGCCCATGTCGACCAACACCTGATCGTGATCGACAAACCGGTCGGCCTGGTGGTGCATCCCGGCGCTGGCAATCCCGATCACACCCTCGTCAATGGCCTCATCGAGCGCTTCCCGGAACTCGCCGCTCTGCCACGGGCAGGGCTGGTGCATCGCATCGACAAGGACACCTCGGGCCTGCTGATCGCGGCACGCACGCCGGGCGCCTTTCAAACCCTGGTGCGCGCGCTCGCCAGACGTGAGATACACCGTCATTACCTGGCGGTGGTGAACGGCGTATTGGTGGCTGGCGGCACCATTGATGCAGCCATCGCGCGCGATCCGCAGCAGCGCACGCGCATGCGGGTCATGCCTAGCGGGCGCCAGGCCGTCACCCATTACCGTGTTGCCGAGCGCTACCGCGCCCACACCTTGCTCGAAGTTGAGCTCGAAACCGGCCGCACGCACCAGATCCGCGTGCATCTCGCCTGGCGCGGCTCTCCACTGATCGGCGACAGCCGCTATGGCGCCCGGCCCCATCTGCCGCCTGCGGCGGATCCGGCCCTGCGCGCAGCTTTGCAACACTTTCCCCGTCAGGCTTTGCACGCCTGGCGACTGGCCTTTACGCATCCGGCCGATGACACTGCGCTGGAATTCGAATCGCCGCTGCCGGCCGATCTCGAGGCGCTGCTGGCCGCGCTCGAGACCGACCGCGCAGAACATGGCAGCGCGACGGCTTGAATAGCGAACCCCATTGTTTGCAGGTCGAGTGGCCGGCACCGGCGCGTGTGCGGGCAGCGTTTACGACCCGCAAAGGCGGCCGCAGTCGCGGGCACTGGGCGAGTCTCAATCTGGCTAGCCACGTGGGCGACGAGCCGATGGCGGTGGCGGCCAATCGCGCCGCGTTGGCTGGGCATCTGGGCATTGCGGGCGAGCCGTGCTGGCTGGAACAAGTCCACAGCGACATTCTTCTGAACCTCGACGACCCCGCCGCTGGCCGCCGCGGTGACGCCGCCATCACCGCCACCCCCGGCCGTGTTGCCACTGTGATGGTCGCCGATTGCCTGCCGGTGTTGTTATGCGACGAACGCGGAGCGCAAGTGGCAGCGGTGCATGCCGGCTGGCGTGGCCTCGCGGCCGGACTCATCACCAAGACCATCGCCGCCTTTAGCGCGCCCCCTGCGGCCTTAATCGCCTGGCTCGGGCCGGCTATCGGTCCGGCCGCCTATCGGGTAGGCGACGATTTATACACGCGGTTCGTCAGCGCCGAGCCGCGCTTTGCCAGTGCTTTCCAACGCATCGACCAACACTGGCATATGGATCTCGCGCGGCTCGCGCAATTGCAGCTGAGTGCTGCGGGTGTGCAGCGCATCAGCCGCAGCGGTTTGTGCGTGCATGACGACGCGCAAAATTTCTTCTCTTATCGCCGCGATGGTGAGACTGGACGCATGGCCGCCCTGGTATGGATCGACGAGCGCGCTTGATTTGACTGCGGACGGCCCCATTTCCCCCTCATCCGTCCGACTATTCGAGGAAGCGCATGATGCGTGCCGACAAGATGACCACCAAGTTCCAGCAGGCGCTGGCCGACGCACAGAGTCTCGCGCTGGGCGCCGACAACCAATTCATCGAGCCCGCGCACTTGCTCTCCGCGCTGCTTGAGCAGGACGGCGGTGTCGTGAGTCAGCTCTTGCAAAACACCGGCGTCAACCTCGGGCGCACCCGCACCAGCCTCGCGCGCGCCTTGGAGCGATTGCCCAAAGTCAGTGGTGCGCCCGGCGAGGTGCATCCTTCCAACGCACTGATCAAACTGCTCAACTTAAGCGACAAGCTCGCCCAGGACCGCAAGGACAGTTTCATCGCCAGCGAATTATTCCTGCTGGCGGCCCTGCACGACCCCGGCGAAGTCGGGCGCTTGTTAAAAGAGCAGGGTGCCGACGCCAGTCGCATCGCGCAAGCCATCGATGCTTTGCGCGGTGGTGAATCCGTCGGCGACGCCAATGCCGAAGAACAACGCCAGGCGCTCGACAAATACACCGTCGACCTGACCGCGCGTGCCGAAGCGGGCAAGCTCGACCCGGTGATCGGGCGTGACGAGGAGATCCGTCGCACCATCCAGGTCTTGCAGCGCCGGACCAAAAACAACCCGGTGCTGATCGGCGAACCCGGGGTTGGTAAGACCGCCATCGTCGAAGGTCTCGCCCAGCGCATCATCAATGGTGAAGTACCCGAAGGTCTCAAGCGTAAGCGCGTGCTCTCGTTGGACATGGGCGCCTTGATCGCCGGCGCCAAGTTTCGCGGTGAGTTCGAGGAGCGACTGAAGGCGGTCTTGAACGACCTGTCCAAGCAGGGTGGTCAAGTGATCCTGTTTATCGATGAACTGCACACCGTGGTCGGCGCCGGCAAGGCCGAGGGCGCGATGGACGCTGGCAATATGTTGAAGCCGGCCTTGGCGCGCGGCGAGCTGCATTGCATAGGCGCGACCACCCTCGACGAATACCGCAAGTATGTGGAGAAGGATGCCGCACTCGAGCGTCGTTTCCAGAAAGTGCTGGTCAACGAGCCGACCATTGAGGATACCGTCGCCATCCTGCGCGGCCTCAAAGAACGCTACGCCGTCCATCATGGTGTTGAGATCACCGATCCGGCGATCGTCGCCGCCGCCCATCTGTCGAGCCGCTACATCACTGACAGACAGCTGCCGGACAAGGCCATCGACCTCATCGACGAGGCCGCCAGCCGCATCAGCATCGAAATCGATTCCAAGCCCGAGTCCATGGACCGCCTGGCCCGCCGCGCCATCCAGCTCAAGATCGAGCGCGAGGCGTTGCGCAAGGAAAAAGATGATGCCTCCAAGCGCCGGCTCGCTGATCTCGAACAGCAGCTCGGCGAAGTTGAGCGTGAATACGCCGATCTGGAAGAGATCTGGAAGGCCGAGAAGGCGGCGCTGTCGGGTGCCCATCAAGTGCAGGCCGAACTCGAACGCGCGCGTCTGGACTTCGAAACGGCGCGGCGCGCGGGTGATCTGAACCGCATGTCGGAACTGCAATACGGCGTCATGCCGGCGCTGGAGAAACAACTCGTGGCTGCCTCGAGTCGTGAAGACGGCAAGCCCAACCAGCTGCTGCGCAACCGCGTGACCGAGGAGGAAGTCGCCGAAGTCGTGTCGAAGTGGACCGGCATTCCGGTTTCGAAAATGCTCGAAGGCGAACGCGACAAACTGCTGCGCATGGAAGAGGCGCTGCATGCACGAGTCGTCGGCCAGGACGAAGCGGTGACTGCGGTTGCCAATGCCATCCGGCGCTCACGCGCCGGGCTCTCGGATCCCAATCGCCCCAACGGCTCTTTTCTATTCTTGGGACCGACCGGTGTGGGCAAGACCGAGTTGTGCAAGGCCTTAGCGGCTTTTCTATTCGACACCGAGCAGGCGCTGGTGCGCATCGACATGTCGGAATTCATGGAAAAGCATTCCGTGGCGCGCCTGATCGGCGCCCCGCCGGGCTATGTGGGTTACGAGGAAGGCGGCTATCTGACCGAGGCTGTGCGCCGCAAACCCTATTCCGTAGTGTTACTTGACGAGATTGAGAAGGCTCACCCTGAAGTATTCAATATTCTGTTGCAGGTGCTGGACGACGGGCGACTGACCGACGGCCATGGGCGGACCGTCGATTTCCGCAACACCGTCATCGTCATGACTTCCAATCTGGGTTCGGACACCATCCAGGCCCTGACCGGTAGCGCTGACTACGAACGTATGAAGTCCGCGGTCATGGCCGTGGTGGCCAGCCACTTCCGGCCGGAGTTCATCAACCGTATCGACGAAGTGGTGGTGTTTCATGCTCTTGAGAAGGCCCAGATCCGCGCTATCGCCGAAGTGCAGATAGCAGGCCTCAAGGGGCGTCTGGCCCAACAGGACATCGGCCTTGAGGTCACCACTGCCGCGCTCGACAAGCTTGGCGAGGCAGGCTTCGACCCGATCTACGGCGCGCGCCCCTTGCGACGCGCGATCCAGAACTTGCTGGAGACGCCGCTTGCCGAAGCCTTGCTCAAGGGGCGTTACCAGGCGGGCGATACCGTCCTTGTCGACTGCGGTGATGG
>JANMJF010000694.1:0-3661 GCA_031371245.1 Pseudomonadota bacterium
CCATCACCGAGATGACCGTAGGCAAAGAACTGCCCGTCGAAGGGCAAAGCCGCAACACGTGCGCGCACCAGCGCAACATACTCGGCCATCGGCGAGGTGGTCAGACTGACATCGAAAAACACTACCTGACCAAGATCGAACAGATGCTCGACCTCGTCGCGAATACGCCAGATGGCAGCACTCTCGGCGCCGGACTTTGCAATCAAGGCATCGGCCAGTAAGCCCTCTTCATGGGCGCGCATGAGTGCCCCTTGGAATACCTCTGCTTCGCGTTCCTGATCGGCGCCCAGCGTTTCAACGATCCCGTAGAACGGATGTTCGCTACCGATTTGGCTCGCGGCACCGCCAACCTTATCGCGCTGGTAAAGAAAGAAATCCGGCCACATCACCTCAAAAGCTGACAGATTGCCGGACAGTGCACCGTCCAGATAGGAGAGAAACTTCAGCACTGCGCTGAATTCCGGAAAGGCGACCAGTGCCGTGTGCCGCGCCGGCAAGGCCGTGCGCAGGCGCAATACCAGCCGCGTGACGATACCGAGCGTACCTTCGCTACCGATGAACAACTGTTTGAGATCGTAGCCGGAGTTGTTTTTCAACATGTGATTGAGCGATGACACCACCGTGCCGTCGCTCAACACCGCTTCCAGACCGAGCACGTTGTCGCGCGTCATGCCGTAGCGAATGACGCGCAGACCGCCGGCATTGGTCGAGACATTGCCACCTATTTGACAGGACCCGCGCGCGCCCAAATCTACTGGAAACATGAGGCCAGCGGCTGCGGCCGCTTCGTGAATGGACTGCAAGGCCACCCCGGATCGCAGCGTCATGGTGCGACCCAGGGTGTCGAGTTCTTCGATGCGGTTCATGCGCTCGGTCGAAATCACTATGTCGTCCGGCGCGGTGTCAGCGGCATGCACCAGACCGGTCAGACCACCGTGCACGATGACATGCTGATTGCGGTCATGGCAGATCTTCATGACCGCCGCGACTTCTGCGGTCGAGGTCGGCCGCACAATGGCACACGCTTTGATGGTATCGCTACGCCACACACCGGCGGCGCGATGGGCGACATCGGCGCCAGACAACACATCACCGGCGGTCAGCACACCTTGGATGGCGGCCAGTAAATCACTCATGTCGTTCTCCCCTTTCCGCTTACGCCGATTTGGCCAAGGCCTGATCGATATCCCACAGAATATCCGACAGGGTTTCGATACCGACCGACAGACGGATCATGTCGGGCATCACACCGGCCGCGATCTGCTGCTCTTCGCTCATCTGACGATGGGTAGTCGAAGCCGGGTGAATGACCAGCGTCTTAGCGTCGCCGACATTGGCGAGATGACTGAGGAACTGCACGCTTTCGATGAAGCGTGCACCCGCCGCCTGCCCACCCTTGATGCCGAAGCTCAAGATCGCGCTCGCGCCGCGTGGTGTGTATTTCTGCGCAAGGTCGTAGTACCGGTCGTGCTTAAGACCCGGGTAACGCACCCACGCGACGCGCGGATGGGCGTGCAGGAATTCGGCAACCGCGAGTGCATTGTCGCAATGGCGGTCCATGCGCACCGCCAGCGTCTCGATGCCCTGCAGGAGCAGGAAGCTGCTCATGGGACTCAAGGACGGGCCCAACACCCGCAACTGTTCGAGACGCGCGCGCATGGTGTATCCGAAATCACCGAAGGTCTCGTAGAAGCGTACGCCATGATAACCATCGGAGGGCTCGGTCATGCCCGGAAACTTGCCGTTGTCCCAGGGAAATTTGCCCGACTCAATGATCACGCCGCCGATGGTGGTGCCATGACCGCCAAGGAACTTGGTCGCCGAATGAATGACGATGTCGGCACCCCATTTGAACGGCTGACACAGATACGGCGTCGGAAACGTGTTGTCGAGCATGAGCGGGATGCCGGCCGCGTGGGCGACCGCCGCCACGGCTTCGATGTCGAGCACGTTGATCACCGGGTTGCCGATGGTCTCGGCGTAGATCACTTTGGTATTCGGCTTGATGGCGGCGGCAAAGGCCTGCGGATCATCGCTGTCGACCAAGCTCGCTTCTATACCGAAACGTTTGAAATTGAAATCCAGCAAGGTATGGGTGCCGCCATAGAGCGTGCGCGCAGCGACGATGTGATCGCCCGCTTCACACAGGGTCAGCAAGGCGATCGCCGACGCCGCCATGCCTGAGCTGACCGCCAGCCCCGCACGTCCCCCTTCGAGTGCCGCCATGCGTTCTTCGAACACCGCCGTGGTCGGGTTGCTGAGTCGCGTATAGATGTTGCCGAAGGTCTGCAGGTTGAACAGGCTGGCGGCGTGTTCGGTGTCGTCGAACACATAGGACGTGGTCTGATAAATGGGTGTCGCGCGCGCGCCGGTGGCGGCATCGGGGATCTGACCGGCGTGCAGGCACAACGTTTCAAAACCGAATTTGTGATCTGCCATGGTGGTCTCTGCTGGCGGTACGGGCCGCGACGCCGGGGCGCCGCGCGCGCTTCAATTGACGATGACCTTGGGACGTCTGGACGAAATGACGCCGGTGTTCACGCCGACAAAATTGAGTCCGCCTAGCAGGCGCGCATGTTCAATCTTGATACAGCGGTCCATCACGACTTCCAGACCAGCAGCGCGAGCACGCGCGGCGGCGTCGAGATTGACGACCCCGAGTTGCAGCCATAAGACCTTGGCACCGATCGCAATGGCGGCCTCGGCCAGCGGTGCAATGTCTTCTGAGCGACGAAAACAATCGACCACGTCGATGGGCTCGGGAATGTCGGCCAGGCTTGGATAACACTTCTCGCCCAGCACTTGGTCATAGGCGGGATTGACCGGGATGATGCGATAGCCATGATGTTGCAGATACTTGGCCGCGAAGTTGCTGGGCCGGTGCCAGTTCTGCGACAGACCGACCACCGCGATGGTGCGGGACTCGGCCAGAATGCGCCGCAAGGTCGGAATGTCAGCTTCGAATTCTGCGGCGCTCACCACCGTCGTTCTCCCGCGCTAGTGTCGCGCGCCGACGCGCGCATAGCGCCGAACCATAGCAGATGCGCGCGCTGCGCGGGATGGGGCCTACAACAGCGCGGTGTCGATGTCGGCGATGGCCGCCGAGCCATGCACGATGACCTGCGCCAAGGCACCGGCCTGTGGTAGCAGTTGCGCGGCATAGAAAGCCGCCGCAGCGAGTTTCGCCCGGTAGAAGGCGTCGTCAGCCTTGCCATCTGCGACACTGCAAGCAGCCGCCTCGGCCATCATCCAACCACCACAGACCAACCCGGCGAGCTGCAAATACGACACCGCCGCCGAAGCCGGCAGGCGCGGGTCAGCCGCAGCGCCGCACAGCCAGCCGACCACGGTTTCAAGATGGTCCACCGCCACGGCCAGCGCGTCGCGCACCTGGCCTGCGGTGTCACGCAAAGCTTGCATATTGGCGATCGTGGCACGCATGTCAGCCAGCAGTTCGCGCATGGCGTGACCGCCGTCACGCAGGGTCTTGCGACCGACCAGATCACCGGCTTGAATGCCGGTGGTGCCTTCGTAGATCGGCATGATGCGCGCATCGCGCAGATACTGGGCGGCGCCAGTCTCTTCGATATAGCCCATGCCGCCATGCACCTGCACACCGATCGAAGCAAGCTGCACGCCGGTCTCGGTGCACCAGGCTTTG
>JANMJF010000752.1:0-2011 GCA_031371245.1 Pseudomonadota bacterium
GGTGCGCCTCGGCGGTGGCCGTCTGCATTATGCCATGCGCACCGTGGCGCAGGCGCGGCGCGCGCTTGAAATGATGTGCGAGCGCGCGCTGTCGCGCACCACCAAGGGTGAGTTGCTGGCGCGCAAACAGATGGTGCAGGAGAAGATTGCCGACTCCTGGGTGCAACTACGCCAGTTCCGCCTGCTGGTGTTGGAGACCGCCTGGTTGTGCGATCAAGGCCACGATTACCAAGCGGTGCGCAAGAACATCGCAGCTGTGAAAGCGGTCATGCCGCAAGTGCTGCACGACATCTCAGCGCGCGCCTTGCACCTGCACGGCTCGCTCGGTCTGTCGACCGAGATGCCCTTCGCCGACTGGCTGATAAATTCCTATCACGTCGGCTTGGCGGATGGCCCTACCGAAGTGCACAAAGTCACCGTCGCGCGTGAAGTGCTGAAGGAATTCGAGGGCACCGACCAGCTCTTCCCCGACTACCACGGCGTGGCCGAAGCGGAGCGGGCGCACGATCTTTATGACGAACTGCTGGGCGAGCTCGACTGAGTTCTAAACTGATCCACCGCCTGCTGACTCCACCAGCGCCGCACCGAGGCATTGACCTCGGCGGCATGGAAGCGCGCGACCTTATTGCTCGGCGCCAGTGCTTCCTCGTAGAAGAAGGTCGGCAGTTCGTCGTCGGCCTCGGTGAAGCCCGCGGCGGCATTAAATTGTGCTTCGTAACGCAAGGTCTTGCGCCCCAGCTCGCGGAACCAGGCCGGTGTAAAGGCGGTACCGCAGGCGTCATTGATGGCGGTGACCACCATCTCGACATTGGCATTGGTCACGGTGCGACCGAAGACACATAGCCCGAGCGAATCAGCGGTCGCGCACAGCGTCTGCATCTCCATGCTGACATCGACCAATTCATCGACATTCTTGCCGCTGCATTCGTACTTCGGTGCATTGCCGGTGGTGTGATCGGCGCCCTGCGCAGTCACCATCATGGAAATACCAGTGACTTCGATCACGCGCGGATCGTAGGCGCTGATGCCCTGTTTCTTGATCACCGGGCAACGCGCGATCTTGTAATGCTGGCCGACCGCCGCCGTGCCCTGCGCCCACAAGCGTCCGTCGCTGCTGCCGCTGCGCAATGCGTTCATCACGCCGGTCAGGAAGGCGACGTCGCCAAACGGCGCAAGCCCCGCGTCGAGCAAGACGCCCATCATGGCGCCGGTCTCGATGGTATCGATGCCGAGATCATTGGCATGCCAGTTGAGGCGCGCCAGATCGTCGGGATCGGTCAGGCCACAATTGGTGCCCATCAGGCCCAAGGTTTCGTACTCGACCGGCGAGACGATTTCCTTGCCGTCGGCATCGGCGTAGACGTTGCTGCATTCGATTAGACAACCCGGCATGCAGGCATGGGAGGTGGTACCGCCACGGGCCAGATTGCGCTCGCGGATGTGCTCGCCACCCATCAGCAGCACGCCCTGCGCAACGTCGACCTGTCGGCCAGCGCTGAAATTGTTCACCGGCAGACCGCCGACGTGGTTGGTGTAATCGGCCATCATCGCCGTGCCGTAGTCCTTCAGCACCGTGATGGCCGCGTCGGCCTTCAGCTTAGCGCCGTACTCTTTGATGCTGGACAGGACTTTTTTGCGGTCGTGAAACCCCGGCATGCGAGCGAGATCGATAACTATCGCCTTGAGTTTCTTGACGCCCATCACCGCGCCGACACCGCCGCGCGCAGCCAGACGCGCCGGTCGGCGGTCGGTATCGCTCATGGAGATGCCGGCCAGCAGGCCGCCATATTCGCCGACCGGCCCGCAGATCGCGAGGCTGACCTTGTTGCCATAGACCTGGTGCAGCATCTGCGCGCATTCGAAATTACCCCGGCCGAGATAGGGTGCCGCGCTCGTGTACTCGATGCTGCCATCCTTCTTGAGGTACATCACGCTCCACGCGTCGCAGGCACCCAGCAGGGTGAAACCCGCGATCGAGAGCTGGCCCATGGCCATGCCAAAAGTACCGCCG
>JANMJF010000531.1:0-2939 GCA_031371245.1 Pseudomonadota bacterium
GGCGGCAGCTACAAAGACATCATCCTCGAACCTTGAACAAGGATCAGACGGCGGCGCGCGTCGGCAAGGGGCGCGTCTCGCCGTGCCGCATCACCCAGAAATCCTGTTCGTTCAGATTCGCACCCGCGAGCGCGCGAGCTAGACGTTGCGGCGGCTCGTCTAAGGGTTCATCAGTCAAGACGAACGTTCCCCAATGCATCGCCACCGACTGGCGCGCGTGCAAGTCGAGATGAATCTTAACGGCTTCGTCCGGATCGACATGCATGACTTGCATAAACCAGCGCGGCGCATAGGCGCCTATCGGTAACGCCGCCATATCGACCGGGCCGAGGCGCGCATAGATTTCTTTGAAATCGGGTGAATAGCCGGTGTCGCCGGCAAAGAAGAAACTGAAGTCGCGATGGTCGAGCCGCCAGCCGCCCCAAAGTGAACGATCGCGATCCCAAGCGCTGCGCGCGCTCCAGTGTTGCACCGGCGTGAAAGTCAATGTCAGTCCTAGGCAGGAGAAGATCTGCCACCAGTCGAGTTCCGTGACGCTATGCAGACCACGACGCTTGAACCATTCGCCAAGACGCAGCGGCACCATGTAGCGCGGCGTGCCGCCGGGTTGGCGGGCGAGGCGGGTGACAGTCGCTGCATCGAGATGATCGTAGTGATTGTGCGAGATCAGCGCGATGTCGATGTGCGGCAGCGCGCCGACTTCGATGGCCGGCGGCATCCAGCGTTTAGGGCCGAGCAGCGTGAGCGGCGAAGCCCGTGGCGAGAGATGCGGATCGGTGATGATGTTGATGCCGCCGATCTGCAATAGAAAGCTCGAATGTCCAAGCCAGGTGATGGTCGGCTCGCTGCGATTAGCGCGCAGCCAGCCGCTGTTGGGTATATCGCGCGGAAACTGCCAGCCACCAGCCGGTGCTTGCGGCACGCCCTGGCGCCAACGATCGCGTTGCCAGGCCCAGAAGCTGCCGCGTCGCCAGCCGTCGGGATGATTGTTGCGAAAGCCGGCGTCAGTGTGGTGGAAGGGACGGTCTGTCGGCGCGTCAGCATCGTTCATGGCAGGTTTCAGCCGCAGCTCAGCGCGGGATTTCTGCCTCCGGTATGCCTAGTGCTGCAGCTACGCCCAGGCCGTAGGCGGGGTCGGCCTGCATGCAGTTGCCGATGTGACGCAACTGGATCGCCTTTGGTGCACCGCCGACCGAGCGCGCGGTATTGTCGAACAGCGTCTGCTGTTGGGCCGGTGTCATCAGTCGGAACAGGGCGCCGGGTTGTGAGTAATAGTCGGTGTCTTCCCGATGGTTCCAGTGATCGGCCGCACCCTCGATGGACAGCGCTGGCTCGCGAAAATCAGGTTGTTCGGCCCATTGGCCCTCGCTGTTCGGCTGGTAACCTAGCGTCCCGCCGTGATTGCCATCCACACGCATCGGGCCGTCACGGTGATAGCTGTGCACCGGGCAGCGCGGCGCGTTCACCGGGATCTGGTGGTGATTGACGCCCAGTCGATAGCGCTGCGCATCGCCATAGGAGAACAGCCGCGCCTGCAGCATCTTGTCGGGGGAGAAGCTGATGCCGGGTACGACGTTGGCGGGATTAAATGCCGACTGCTCGACTTCGGCAAAGTAATTGTCGGGATTGCGGTTGAGTTCCATCACACCGACTTCGATTAAGGGGTAGTCCTTGTGCGGCCACACCTTGGTTAGGTCGAAGGGATGGTAGGGCGTTTTTGCCGCATCCTTTTCCGCCATGACCTGCACGTAGAGCGTCCATTTTGGATAGTCGCCGTTCTCGATGCTTTGGTAGAGATCCCGTTGATGGCTTTCGCGATCTTTGCCGATGATCGCTTCGGCCTGCGCATCGCTCAAATTCTTGATGCCCTGCTGGGACCTCAAATGGAACTTTACCCAATAACGTTCGTTGTTGGCATTGATGAAGCTGAAGGTATGGGAGCCGAAGCCGTGCATGTGGCGATAAGTGGCGGGCAGGCCGCGCTCGCTCATGACGATGGTGATCTGGTGCAAGGCTTCCGGCAACGAGGTCCAGAAGTCCCAGTTGTTCTTCGCACTGCGCATATTGGTGCGTGGGTCACGCTTGACGGCGTGATTCAGATCGGGAAATTTCAAAGGATCGCGCAGGAAGAACACCGGGGTATTGTTGCCGACCAGATCCCAATTACCCTGATCGGTATAAAACTTCACTGCAAATCCACGGATGTCGCGCTCGGCGTCTGCCGCGCCACGCTCGCCGGCCACGGTCGTGAACCGGGTGAACAGCTCAGTGCGCTTGCCGACTTGCGCAAAGATACTGGCGCGCGTGTAGGCGGTGATGTCATGCGTGACCGTGAATGCACCATAGGCACCAGAGCCCTTGGCATGCATGCGACGCTCGGGAATGACCTCGCGGTCGAAATGGGCCAATTTTTCCAGCAACCACACGTCTTGCAGTAGCGCTGGGCCGCGCGGTCCGGCGGTCATGGTGTTCTGATTGTCGGGCACCGGCGCGCCGGCGACGGTGGTCAACAGTTTCTTCTCGCTCATTGTTCTGCTCCTTATTTCCAGCTCGATAACAGCGGGTCTCACCTCGTCGCAATACTTGACACGTCGGGCCAGGTGGGTTTGCGGGCGAGGTGTGCTGCGTACCGGAGTATGTCGAGCGACGAAAGGCCGATCCAAATGATAATTTCTTGACGACCGATAGTGCATCGCTATGGTTGCGAAGGGCGGGACAGGGGCTTTGAATTAAGGACGCCATGCCGGCGCGCACCGGCATGGCGTCCTCACAAGATGGCGCCCTTAGCGCGCCATGCTGAAGTCCGCCGGTGGATAGAAGGACTTGCCGCCCAGCGCATCCACTGCTTCCCAGAAATCAGGGCCTGAATTCAGTTGGCCGATTTTGTCCGGGTCGAGCATGTTGGACTGCCGTCGATAGTTCCAGCTGTCGGGGCACAA
>JANMJF010000013.1:0-5899 GCA_031371245.1 Pseudomonadota bacterium
CCAGCGACAGGTCGAACGCCTCGCGCATCGACTCGCTCGGGGCGTTGCCCGACATCATGTACAGGAAGTTCGCGGCGAGGTCCAGATCGTCGCGAGGGGCGACCGGCTCCAGGCCCGAGGCGATCCGCTCGCGGTAGGCGATCGCGGTGGGCATCTGCGCCACCAGGCGCTCGGCCTACCCGTTTGGAGTTCAGGTTGCGCACCGAAACGCGGTCGCCCAGCGCGCCGTCCTTGAGGGCCTGGCCTTTGACTTGCACGCGGACGGCGCTTCCACCGCTGGAGATGGTGACCTCGTCACCGCGTTTCACCAGGCGCGGCAACATGACATTGGCCGCGCCCAGAATCTGATCAGGGCCGATGGCGCGCGCCGCGACCCGTCCGAGCGCAGTCGCCGGATCGCGCAAAAAACCCAGGGGTGTGCCGTTGATCCGACGGCGCGCGAGGCGCACGTCGTCCGCCGTGATAACGCTACCGCGCACCAGAGCGCGGGTCGACACCAGCACCTGCGCATAGTGCGCGACATCGACCGTCACATAGAGCGACCACGGGCGTTCGCTCTCGCAGCGCACTTCCACCGCGTTCGGCCCGCCACCACGGGGTTCACGGCTGAAGCGCATCTTGAATTCGGTGTCGCATTGGGTCAGGCGTAGACGCGGGTCGAGCCGGCCGATAGTGAACTCAGTGTCCTTGTCCTCGGCTGTCTGCGCGGCGACAAATCCTTTGACCGCCGCCTCGATCGCGGACAAGGACGCAATGGCTTGCGCCTGCGCTGCGGCGCTTGCGGTCAGCAGCGGGAGCAGAAGTAGGAGTAGGAATTTCTTCATGGGCACAGAGCCATTGTTTTCGAGGCGGCCACAGACCGCCTACGGGTTGAATAAGTGCCGAGAAATATGCAATCAGCGTGCCGTATTCGACAGTCGGACATTCACTCGAATGTCCGACTGAAGTCGGACCTACAGGGACAGATGGATAAAGCGCAGGGGGCCGGCAATGTCTCCCGCTCCCCTGCCCTGATTGCCGCCATCTGTGGCAGACCCTTGCCGCCACCACCCGCTCCGCATCCTATATAAAGCGCTCAATCCCGCGTCCGGACGGGGTTTCCAATTCTTGGCACACTCTTCGCAAGCTTGCCCGCAACCAACCCCGCAGATCGAGCGAGCAGCCATGTCCAACCCCATCGACCCGTTCGGCATCCATACCCAGGCGCTGGCGCTGCGTGCGCGGCGCGCCGAGGTTCTAGCGACCAATCTGGCCAATGCCGACACACCCGCTTACCAGGCCCGCGATCTCGACTTCGCGGCGGTGCTGGCCGAGCAGGGCGAGCGTGGCGCGATGCAGGTCACCGATGCCAGGCATCTCGGCGGCGTTGACGCCGATTTTGATTACGCGCTGCGTTACCGCGAACCGCTGCAGGCCTCGCTCGACCACAACACGGTTGACGTGCAGGCCGAGCGCGCCGCGTTCACTGACAACGCCATGCGTTATCAGGCCAGTCTGACTTTCCTGAACGGTCGGATCCGCGGCCTGCTGTCGGCCCTGCGCGGAGAATAGTTATGTCGCTGTTCAATATTTTCAATATCGCCGGGTCGGCGCTCAACGCCCAGAGCCTGCGCTTGAACACTACCGCCAGCAACATGGCCAACGCCAACAGCGCGGCGAGCAGCAGCGGCGCCACCTACCGCGCTCGCGAGCCGCTATTCGAACCGTTGATGGCCGACCCCTTCGACCCGAACGGCGCTGCCGATGCGGGGGTGAAGGTCGTCGGGATCGTCGAGAGTCAGGCGCCGCTGCGCCATGAATACCAACCCGGCAGCCCACTGGCTGACGCCGACGGCTACGTTTTCCTGCCCAACGTCAACGTCGTCGAAGAGATGGCCAACATGATTTCCGCATCGCGCAGCTATCAGACCAATGTCGAGGTCATGGAAGCCTCCAAGCGCATGCTGCAACAGACCCTGGCCCTTGGCCAGTAAGGCGAGAGAGTAAAGACCATGGACAAGACCACTTCCGTTGTGCCGTCGGCGCTCGAAAAATACGGCGCCAAAACCGACAGCGTCGGCGCGAAAAAAAACAGCGAACTCGATCAGCAGGCATTTCTTAATCTGATGGTCACCCAGCTCAAGAACCAGGATCCGATGAAGCCGATGGATAGCGCCGACTTCCTGAGTCAGATCGCACAGTTCGGCACCGTCAACGGTATCACCGGACTGCAGAAGTCTTTCGCGACCTTGTCTTCGTCACTGCAATCCAGTCAGGCCCTACAGGCCTCGACCATGGTCGGTCGCGACGTAACCATTCCGCGCGACAAATTCACGCTTGCGGCCGGTGGCACCGCGCCTTTATCGGCGCTGCTGCCGGGCAATGCCTCTAACGTCAATATCCGTATCACCGATAGCCAGGGACAGGCGGTGTTTCATACCAACCTCGGCGCCAAGTCGGCCGGCACGATGCATTTTGCTTGGCAAGGCCTGCGCGACGACGGTCAAACGGCCGCGCCCGGCACCTATACCGTCAAGATCGACGCCAACATCGACGGCACCACCACCGCGCTGACGGCCGGCGTGCAGGCGCGCGTCGACAGTGTCTCGCTCGGTCGTAATGGCCTGCCGCCGACGCTCAATGTCGACGGTTATGGCGCCATTGCGATGGCCGACGTGCTCGAAATTCAATAGCTCACTCACCCAACAGCGGAGCCCATCATGGCTTTTAATCAAGCGATAAGCGGTCTCAAGGCCGCCGAAAACGAACTCAACGTCATCGGCAACAACGTCTCGAATTCGGCTACCACCGGCTTCAAGAAATCGCGCGTCGAATTTCAGGACGTGTACGCGGTGTCCACCGTCGGCGGCTCGGGGAACACCGTCGGTCGCGGCGTGGACACCGCGCGCATCGCCCAGCAGTTCGAACAGGGTAATGTCTCTTTTACAGACAATGCGCTGGACCTGGCGGTCAGTGGTCAGGGCTTTTTCATGACCAACGTTAACGGCGAACGCCAGTACACCCGCGACGGCGCCTTCAGCCTCGACAAACAAGGTTACATCGTCAATTCCAAGGGCCATCAATTGCTGGCCTTTGGTGCTGACACGGTCGGCAATATCAATGGTTCTCTGGGTCCGCTGCAGCTGTCGCAGGCCAATAATCCGCCCAAGGCCAGCACCGCAGTCGCGTTTGGTGCCAACTTCAACGCCAACGCCAAGCTGCCGGCCACCGCGATATTCAATCCGCTTGATTCGACCAGCTACAACGAAACCACCGCCCTGAATATCTTCGATTCCCAGGGCGGCTCGCATTTGCAGCAGATGTACTTCGTGCGCGATACGGCGGCCAATACCTGGCAGATGCATACCTATGTCGATGGCACCTTTGTCGGTGGCCCCAGCCCTATTACGTTTGACGGTGCCGGCGTGCTGGCGACGCCGGCCAATGGTCAGGTAGTGCTACCCAGCTTCACACCGTCGCCCGGCGTCAACGCCATGACTATCACCACCAACGTCAGCGGCTCGACCATGTTCGGCGCACCCTTCGGCGTCAATAAATTGACCCAAGATGGTTTTACCACCGGTCGCCTGGCGGGCATCGACATCGATACCGAGGGCGTCATCCTGGCGCGCTTCACCAATGGTCAGTCGGCAGTGCAAGGACAAGTTGGATTGGCGAATTTCCCCAATCCGCAAGGTCTGCGTCCGGCCGGTGGCAATGCCTGGCAGGATTCCTTCGCCGCCGGCGTGGTGCTGCAGGGCAAGCCCGGCACCGCCAGTCTCGGTTTGATTCAGGGTGGCGCGCTCGAGGAATCGAACGTCGACCTTTCGTCGGAACTGGTGGCCCTGATCGTCGCCCAGCGCAATTTTCAGGCGAACACCGAAGTGATCAAGACCGCCGATGCCATCACCCAGTCCGTTATCAACATCCGTTGATCGCGTAGCGCACGAATAGAGCGAGGCACACACCATGGACCGCATGATCTATCTGGCAATGTCTGCCGCCCAGCAGATGATGAACGGCCAGGCGCTGGCCTCGCACAATCTCGCCAATGCCAACACCGTCGGCTTCAAGGCCGACTTCGAAGCGGCGCGTTCGATGCCGGTCTATGGCAATGGTCTGCCGACCCGCGCCTACGCCATGCTCGAGCGTCCCGGCACCAGTTTCGCACCCGGCTCGATCGAGACCACCGGCAACGATCTCGACATCGCTGTCAATGGCAATGGCTTCATCGCGGTACAGGCGCCCGATGGCAGCGAAGCTTACTCGCGCGCCGGCGATCTGCAGTTGAACATCAATGGTCAACTGCTGACCGGCGCCGGCCGGCCAGTGCTTGGCAACGGTGGTCCGATCGCGTTGCCGCAGTCCGAAACCATCACCATCGGTGTCGATGGCACGATTTCGATACGACCGGTCGGCCAGCAAGCGAGCACACTCGCGCAGGTCGATCGCATCAAGCTGGTCAATCCCGACGTCAAGCAATTGCGCAAGGGCGCCGATGGCTTGTTCCGTCTCGCTGACCAGAGCAATGCGCCGCCCGATGCCGCCGTGCGCGTCACACGCGGTGCGCTGGAGCGCAGCAACGTCAACAGCGTGGCCGAGATGGTGCAGCTCATCACCAACTCGCGCCAGTACGACATGGCCGTCAAAGCCATGAGTACCGCCCAGCAGATCGATACCGCTGGCGCCAAGCTGCTCAGCTTGAACAATTGATCATCCATTTAACGCAGCACTCGCGCGGAAGCTAAGCCCATGGCATCAGCACTGAACATCGCCCAGACCGGTCTCGACGCCCAGCAGACGCGACTGTCGATCATCTCGAACAACCTGGCCAACGTCGCCACCACCGGCTACAAAAAGAGCCGGCCGAATTTCGAGGACTTGCTCTACGAGACCATCTCGCAGCCCGGTGCCTCGTCGTCACAGAGCACCGAACTGCCGTCGGGTCTCATGCTCGGCACCGGTGTACGCACGGTCTCGACCGCTAAGATTTTCACCCAGGGCACGCTGTCCCGGACTGAGAACTCGCTCGACGTCGCGATTCAGGGCCGTGGCTTTCTGCAGGTGTTATTGCCCGACGGCTCCACCGCCTACACCCGTGACGGTGGGCTATCGATGAATTCCCAGGGCCAGATAGTCACCTCGTCCGGTTATCAAATGGACCCGGCGATTACCATTCCGGCCGCGACCTTATCGATCACCATCGCACCCGACGGCACGGTGTCGGCCTTGACCGCCGGCAATACCGCACCGACCCAGATCGGCAACATCCAGCTCGCCGACTTCATCAATCCGCAAGGTCTGCAGCCGGTCGGACAGAATCTGTTCAAGGAATCGGTGGCGAGCGGCAATCCGCAAACCAGCACGCCGGGCTTGAACGGCCTGGGCACCTTGATCCAGGGCTCGGTCGAGGGCTCCAACGTCAATGCGGTGGAAGAACTGGTCGACATGATCGAGACCCAACGTTCCTACGAAATGAATTCCAAGGCCATCCAGACCGTTGATGAAATGCTGAAGTTCGTTACCCAGCAGTTGTAAGCGCCGAACGCCAGGAGGTTCGCTTCATGTTCACTATTCGATTCGCCATTGCCTTGCGCCTGCTGGTCGTACTCGGCCTGCTCGCGACACTCAGCGCCTGCGAAGCGCCACCGCGCCGCGACCCGGAATACGCCGCCTCCTATCCGGCCGTGCACGGCAGTCCGGCGCAGTCCCAGGCCGCCAGCGGCGCGATTTACCAGGGCGGTTACGACATCGCGCTGTTCGAGGATCTGAAGGCCCATCGCATCGGCGACATCCTCACTATTCGCCTGTCGGAGAGCAATCAGGCGGCCAAATCGAACAACAATGCGGTTAACAAGAGCGGCGCATCCAAGCTCAAGAATCCGACCATCCTCGGTGCCAAGCCGGAATTCCTGTTGCC
>JANMJF010000021.1:0-4999 GCA_031371245.1 Pseudomonadota bacterium
GCCGCTATTGCCCGCGAATCGCGCCTTGCTGCAACCACTCAGGAACACCCTCGGTGTTGACGAGATAATTCTGACCAGGGTCCTTAGTCATGAAATTTCGTTTGAATGTACTGACGCTGCTGCTGGCTACCGCCACCGCCACGGCCGCACCGGCGCCTTGGTCCCGGTGGCAGGGCAGGCTCACCGGCACACGGGTCTGCGCGCAGATCCTGGCCGGTGACTGGCAGCAGGTCGGCGGCCCGTTCGCAGACTCGCGTTGCGAGACACTCGCGACCCGCGCTGCCGCCCCGCTGGAAAGTAACGCACCCGCTAATCAACCCACAGCAATCGAGTCTGCACCATGACCGACAACAGCGACCTGCGCTCGCTAGCGCTACCGGCCAAAGACGCCGACACTTTCAATGCCTACTTAACGCCCGTCACGGGTGCGACGGCCTACGAAGAATTTATCGCGGCGCTGCTGTGACCGACGTGGCGCCGCGTACCAAGGTCCCGGGCAGCGCGCCCGTCGTCTGCCCGTCGTTAAAGGTCACTACGCCGCGTTTGATCGTGTGCCGATAACCGCTGGCCTCCTGCATGAGACGCCGTCCGCCGGCCGGCAGGTCGTGCACGATATGCGGCGCGCGGCACTCGAGCGCGGCAAAATCGATGACATTGATATCAGCCAGCAGGCCCGCTGCCAGCAGACCGCGATCGCGCCAACCGACCTGCTCGGCGTTGCGTCGTGTCAACCCATGGACCAGGAATTCGATCGGCAAGCCCGCGCCTTGGCGCCGCTTGCCACCCCATAGGGCCAAGGTCGTGGTCGGGAACGACGCGTCGCAGACCACACCACAGTGGGCGCCGGCGTCCGACAGTCCGAACACGGTATGGGGAAACGACATCATCTCGCGCACCACCGACAGATCGCCGCCGGCGAAATTCTGCAGCGGGCAATACAGGAGCGCCGTGCCCTCGCCGTCCAGCAGAAAATCATAGGTGTACTCGTCAGGTGGCACACCCTGGGCGCGGGCGAGCGCTTCAACCGATGACGCCGGTGTCGGTTCGTAATCGGGCGGGTCGCCGAGCGGAAACAGGCGCTGCCATGGCCACGAATCGAAACCGACCAGATAGCGCTTGATGTGGGGATGCTCGTCGAGGATCGCGCGGCGGCGCGCCGGATCGCGCAAAGCTTGCACCATGGCCGGCAGCGGCAACTTCGCGACCGCACGGAACGACGGACAAAAGGTAAACGGGTTGAGCGAGCCCTGATAACCGAGGAGGAGTCCGATCGGGCGCGGCGCGACCTGACCTTTGATGTTCAGACCCTCGGCATTGGCCGCGCCGATAAACGCAAACAACTCGCGCCAACGCCCGGCGGCGGTGTCGGGCTGCTGCACAGTGAAGGACAAGGGCCGGCCGGTGGCGCGCGCGAGATCTTTAAGCAGGGCGAACTCGTCGTCGCGGAATTGTTCATCGTCCAACAGGTAAGCATCCGTGATGAGCTGCATGGCACCCCGGCCGGTGTCGCGCAGGGCCGCCGCGATACCCAGCAGTTCATCCGACGCGGCCCGATAGGTGCCGATGTGCTCGCCTGAGCGCGTGCGATGCACGAGCGTACGCGAGGTGGTGAAGCCGATCGCGCCAGCCTCAAGCGCCTCGACAGCCAGGCGTCGCATCGCGGCTATCTCGTCGGCCCGTGCCGGGCAATTGGCATCGGCACCACGCGTACCCATCACGTACACACGCAGCGCCGCGTGCGGCAGTTGCGCGCCGACATCGACGGCAAACTTGCGGCGCGCCAGCGCATCGAGGTATTCGGGGAAACTCTCCCAGTCCCAGGTTAGACCTTCGGCCAGCGCCGTGCCGGGAATGTCCTCCACGCCTTCGAGCAGGCTGATCAGCCACGCATGTTCAGCCGCGCCCTGGCGCGCCGGTGCGAAGCCGACACCACAATTGCCCATCACCAGCGATGTCACACCATGCAGCGACGACGGCGCCAACAGCGGATCCCAAGTTGCTTGGCCATCGAAATGTGTGTGTATGTCGACGAAGCCCGGCGTGACCAGTAGACCGCGCGCGTCGATCTCGCGTTTGCCACGCGCGGCGACCACCCCCACCGTTGCAATCCTGTCGCCAGCAATGCCGACATCGCCGACGTACGGCGCGCGCCCCGAACCATCAACGATGGTGCCGCCACGAATCACTAAGTCCATTTCGCCCCCTCGCCTTGCAGCCATTCATGCGCATACTGTCTGGTGCCCGCCGCGCACAACGGCAGGCCAGGCTGATAATGGCCGCGGTAGACGCAATCCGTCTATCGATTTGTCCCACCTGGGCTAGCAGCTTGTCAGTCGCGATCAATCACCAAACAGGTTGACAATAAATCATCGTGTTGATAGTTTGGCGCGATGGTTACCCGTACGAACACACTGAAAATCGCGCCGCTAAATGGCGCAGACTCGAACACGGACGAGGCCCACCTCGATGCCGTCTTCCAAGCCTTGAGCGATCCGACGCGTCGCCAGATCCTGCAAGACCTCGACGGCCACGCCCTGCTGGTCAGTGAACTCGCGGCGCGCTTCGACATCTCGCTGCAGGGCGTATCGCGCCACATCCAGGTGCTGGTGCGCGCCGGGCTCATTGTGCAGGAACGCACTGGCCGCATCAGTCGTTGCAGCCTCATCGCCGGCCCGCTCCTCGACGCCGCTCTATGGCTCAATCGCTACACCAAATACTGGCAGCAACAGTTCGATGGGCTGGCCGCCACCCTTGCTCAGATTGATGCGCGTCGCGATGCGGCGCCGTCGCGCCCGCGCAAACGTCGATCTACGTCCAAGCCTCGCTAATGCCTAACGCTAAGGAGCACGCTATGACCTCTCACACCGTCGTTTCACCCGATCAATGGACGCTCGCGCGCCGCGCTCTATTGGCCAAGGAAAAGGAATTCCTCAAACTCCGCGACCAGTTGAGCCAGGCGCGACGCGACCTGCCCTGGGAGCGTGTCGAAACCGACTATGTATTCGAGGGCGCCGCCGGTCGCGAGACGCTCGCGAGTCTGTTTGGCAAGCACAATCAATTGCTGGTCTACCATTTCATGTTTGCGCCCGACTGGGAGGTCGGCTGTAAGAGTTGTTCGTTCTGGGCAGACAACTTCGACGGCGTTACGGCCCACTTGGCGCAGCGTGACGTGGCGCTGGCCGCAATCTCACGCGCGCCCTATGCCAAGCTCAAGGCCTTCGCATTGCGCATGGGTTGGCAATTCAAGTGGGTATCGTCCGCCGATTCGGATTTCAACTACGACTACCGAGTGTCGTTTCGACCCGAGGACGTCGAGGCTGGCCGTGCGCAGTACAACGAGGCACCCTACGCCGGATCCATGACCGACCTGCCCGGCTTGAGTGCATTTTTCAAAGATGCCGACGGCGGCCTGTTCCACACCTATTCGACCTACGGGCGTGGTTTGGACCCGATCAATTCGGCCTATCAGTTGCTCGATCTTGTTCCGAAAGGCCGCGATGAAGCCGGACTGCCCGGCACCATGGCCTGGGTCAAATTGCACGATCTCTACACCGCCTGAGTTCCCATAGCCGCAGAGAACCCCATGAAATACGCCACCGGCAACGCAATGATCAGCGACTACCGTCGCGAGATCGCTGATCTGCGCCAGAAGATGCGCACGACCCAGGCCCAGATCGAGCCACAAGAGGTCGCGGACTATGTTTTTACCTCGCCCGCTGGGCCCGTGCGCCTATCGGCGCTGTTTGGCAGCCACGATGATCTGATGGTGGTGCATAACATGGGCCGCGCCTGTCCGTCGTGCACACTGTGGGCCGATGGCTACAACGGCATTCACGCGCACGTGACCTCACGTGCCGCGTTCGTGGTCTCCAGTCCCGACCCTGTGGACGTACAGCAGGCCTTCGCGGCCAGTCGCGCCTGGAAGTTTCCGCTGGTCAGCCACCAGGGTACGAGCTTCGCTGCCGACATGGGTTATGGGTCTGAGAGCGGTGGCTGGCGTCCCGGCATCTCGGTATTCCGCCGCCAAGGTGCCACCATTGAACGGGTGTCGGACGCGCAATGGAGCCCCGGTGATGACTTCTGCACGCTATGGCACTTCTTCGACCTGTTGCCCGCCGGCGCCGCCGGCTGGTCGCCGAAGTTCAGTTATCCCTGAAACGTCGAGGCGCGCCACCCTTGCGCGACGATTGCCCGATTGCTGTTAGTGACTATGCCCGCAGCCACCGCTGCCGCAAGCGCTACTCGGCGCAGACATCGCAGCGGGCGAACTGCTGCCACCAATACCGATGGCGGCTAACTGCTTAGTGACCGGTGTGTGGGCCGGGGTCGACGCCAACGGCTGCTCAGCCAGCGCACATAGTTCGCCCCAAGTGCGAACTCGCTCGCTCATTGGATGTTTCACTTCGACGGTGCGGCCATTGGCCGCGCAATGGTAATCGTAGGTTGGCATGGGTCTGCTCTGGGTTTTTCCGAATGCCAGACAGTTTACTGAAAATTCTCGCCGCTGCGGCAAGCGGCGATGGGAGGGCGGTGAGCGGCCGCCAGAAACTCGCACCCTCAAACATATTTTTTCTAACAGGCATGACCTTCACTCTTGATTTCCATGTACTCACTTAACAAGCCGAGCTCCCCCATAGGCCGCCGTAAGGTCTTAGTCTTAGTCGTTCTCGCATCCGTTGTCGTGATGAATGGCGCACTAACGTCGAGCGCCCATGCCGAACCGCGCTTGCGACTTGCCACTACCACCAGCACTGAGAACTCTGGGCTGCTGGCCGCCATCCATCCCACTTTTGAGCGCGCCCACGGTGTGATCATCGACGTCATCGCGGTGGGCAGCGGCAGGGCGCTCGAACTGGGACGCAATGGTGACGTCGATGTCGTACTCGCCCATGATCCTGACGCCGAGCAAGCCTTTGTTGCCGATGGCGCTGGCATCGATCGGCGCGCCGTGATGTACAACGATTTTGTCATCGTCGGGCCAGCGACCGACCCTGCGGCG
>JANMJF010000046.1:0-4594 GCA_031371245.1 Pseudomonadota bacterium
GCGATTATTGTGCGACCAGTGTTATGACGACGGCGTGCGCTGGCAGGCGGCTTGCGGTCGCGCACGTATTCATAGTTGGACGGTCGCCCATCACGCTTTTCACGCCGGCTTTGCCGGCGAGCTGCCTTACACCCTGGTGACAGTCGATCTGGAGGAGGGGCCACGCGCGCTGGGACGCTGGCTGGGGACTGCGCCCGCTATCGGCATGGCGGTGCGGGCGCGCATCGAAACCCTAGCCGGTGCCGCCGAGCTCGCCTTCGAGCCCGACCATGAGGATGTTCAAGCCACCGCTGACGCTGATGCTCAGGCGTAGTTGGCCGGCTTACGGCTGCTCCAGGGTAGCGCCTGTTCAAGTTGGCCGGCGAGGCTGTAGAGCGTTTCCTCGTCGCCCATGCGACCGACAAACTGCATGGCCAGCGGCAGCCCTGACTTGGCCTGCCACAACGGCAGCATTACCGCCGGCTGACCGGTGGTATTGAACAGCGGCGTGAAAGCCGAGTAATTCGCAATGATGTGCTGCCACCAACCCATGATGTCCAGACCTTTGGCGTTCTGATCGAGCTCGCCGAGCTTGGCCACGTCGCGCGCCAGACCCGGCGTCAGCAGCACATCGTAATTACGCATGACGCCGCCGACGTGTCGACAGACCGCGTTCTGCTGGATCATGGCCTTCTCCATTTCCAGGGCCTTCAGCGCTTGCGCACAGCGATAGACTTCGAGCGTCACGGCTTCGCAGGTTTTGGGACCGATCTTGCGACCGGTGGCGGCGGCGAATTGATCCATAAAATAACCCAGCGTGACCGCCCACAGGCGCACGCTGGAAGCGTTGAACGCATCAACGTCGTAGTCGAATTTAACTGTCTCGCAGCTATGCCCGAGATCTTCCAGCAGCTGGCGCGTGTCGTTAAGTCGGTTCTTCTGCTCGGCGGCGGTGGCGCGCGCGCCGGGCATGCGCTCGACCACGCCAATGCGCAGTGGCCCGGGCGGGCTCATGGCGGCGGCCAGGAAGCCACGGCGCGGCGGTTGTGCGTGGTAGAAGTAGCCGTCGTCGGGCCCATGCAGGGCGTCGAGCAGCGCGGCTGAATCGCGCACGCTGCGGGTTTCAGCGAATTCGACCGCCATACCCCACAGGAAAATACCCATGTCAGGCCCGCTTGGTGTACGACCACGACTAGGCTTCATGCCGACCACGCCGTTACAGGCACCAGGTATGCGTATTGATCCGCCGCCGTCGTTGGCGTGGGCTATCGGCACCAGGCCCGCGCCGACCGCCGCGCCCGCGCCACCGGACGATCCGCCGACCGAATAATCGAGATGCCAGGGATTGCGGGTTGGCCCGTAGACCAGCGCTTCGGAGCTGGCATTGAAGGCCATCTCGGGTGTGGTGGTGGTGCCGATCGTGACCAGACCGGCGGCATTGCAGCGCCGCATCAATTCAGAATCGGCATCGAAACGGATGCCAGCCGCAAGGCGCGACCCGGCCGAGGTCACCATGCCCTTGAAGTGCATGCCGAACTCTTTGACAAGGAAGGGCACGCCCCGGAAGGGGCCATAGGGCAGGCCGCGTTTGACCTGCTCGCGACCATGCGCCGGCAGCGTCTGCACCACGCAATTGAGTTTGGGATTCAGGCGCTCGATGGCGTCGACGGCACTGTCGATCAGATCGTCAGGTGACACTTCGCCACGGCGCACCAGCTCCGCGAGTCCAAGACCATCGTATTTACTGTATTCGGTGAAAATCATGCGTCCTCCGGTTTAAAGATCGGCACCGCGCGCTGCGGTCATTCTTGTATTCTTCGCCATCGATGCCCGCCCGTGCCTAGCGGCCGGCGGTGCTTGGATAGGACGTTTCTGGATTGCGGGGGCCGGGCCGATGCTTCCGACATAAGCCCTCACGACGGTTGCACACATGACGCAAATCTCAGACATCGTATTGTTTTTGCAGAACGAGCAATTGCTCGTCGAAGCCATTATCGACAATCACACCCAGCCAGTGGAAGGGGTCGCGAGCGATGGCGAAGCCGGCCCCGGAGACCTGGCCTGGATCTCGCGCAAGAACCTCGACAAAAATCCGGCGCGCTGGTGTGGCTTCGCAGGCGCACTGCTGCTCGTGCCAGACAGCGCGAAGATCGATCCGCCACCAGGCTTTGGCGTCATGCGTGTACGCGATCCCAAGCTCGCTTTCATCCGCGTTGTCGGGCACTTCTTCGAACACCTGACCACCATCACACTGCCGACGCTGGGTGAAAACCCGATCGCCCGCGACGCGCAGATCGGACGCGATGTGACGCTGGGCTTGGGCTGCGTGATCGGACCCAAGGTCACGCTCGGTGATCGGGTTTCGATCGGTGCCAATACGGTGCTCGCCAACTGCACCATCGCGGCCGGTGTGCGCATCGGCTGCAATTGCACCATCGGCTTGCCGGGCTTCGGCTATGAGAAGGACAACAGCGGCGCCTACTGGCGCTTTCCCCATCTCGGTGGTGTGCGCATCGAGGGCGATGTCGAGATCGGTTCCAACACCTGCATCGATCGTGGTTCGTTGGGCGATACGGTGATCGGTGAGGGCTGCAAGATCGACAATCTCGTACACATCGCGCACAACGTGGTGGTGGGCAAGAACGCAGTGGTGATCGCCAACTCTATGCTCGGCGGCAGCGTCAACATCGGCGCCGGGGTGTGGGTGGCACCGAGTGTTAGCATCATGAACCAGGCCACTATTGGCGCGGGTGCAACCGTGGGACTGGGTGCGGTGGTGTTGAAGGACGTCGCGGCGCATCAGGTCATCGTCGGCAACCCGGGTAAAGTGCTGGAAAAGAAACCTCGATAGGAACGATATGCTGTCAGTACTCGATGGCATCCAGCGCGTGCTGGTGTTATGCGCCCATACCGACGACGAATTCGGCTGCGCCGGCACGATGCTGCGCTTGACCGAGCTGGGCATAGAGGTGCGCTATCTGGCGCTCAGCCGTTGCGAGGAATCGGTGCCGGCCGGTTGGCCTGCGGACGTGCTGGAACACGAATGCCGCGCCTGCGTGCAGGCCACTGGCGTGGCGGCCGACGCCATCGAAGTCGGCGATTTTCCGGTGCGCCATTTTCCCGATATACGCCAGGCCATCCTCGAACGCTTTTATAAGCTGAACCAGCAATACAAACCTGACGTGGTATTGCTGCCCAGTTCTTTCGATAACCATCAAGACCACGCCACGGTCTACGCCGAAGGCTTCCGCGCCTTCAAGCGCTCGACCTTGCTGGGCTACGAGTTACCGCAGAATGTGACCTCGTTCGAGAACTCGGCCTTCGTCTGCCTCGATCAAGCGCAGTTGACAAAAAAGATCGATGCACTCGGCCTGTATCGCTCCCAGGGTTTGCGCAGTTATGCCGCGCCCGAATACATCGAGGGTCTGGCGCGCGTGCGTGGTGTGCAGTGTGGCAGCCTGTTCGCCGAGGCCTTTGAGGCGATTCGAGTGATTATTCGCTGACCAGCGCCGCCGGCTTCGCTACACTGCCGACCCCGGCCGTGAGTGCCGGCCCGTCCACTCACAAGCGAGCCCCTATGACCACAGCCAATGTCCTGACCGGCGTGCGCGTGCTCGATTTCGCGCGCTATATCGCCGGCCCCTACTGCGCCGCCTTGCTGGGCTTCCTCGGCGCCGACGTCATTCGCATCGAGAAGCCCGGCGGTGGCGAAGACCGTTTCGTCGGTCCGGTCAGTGCCAGCGCCAGTGCGGTGTTCATGGAAACCGGCTGTAACAAACGCAGCATGACGCTCGACCTCAAGCACCCGGCGGCCCAGGACGTGGTCGCCCAGCTGGTGCGCGGTGCCGACGTGGTGATCGCCAACATGCCGCCCAAGGTGCTCAAGCGCATGGGCCTCGATTACGACACCCTGCGCGCTATCAAGCCCGACATCATCCTCACCACCCAGACTGCTTTTGGTCATCGCGGACCATGGGCCGATCGCGGCGGCTTCGATGGCTTGGGTCAGGTCATGTCGGGCTCGGCTTTCATGTCCGGCACATCCGGCCAGCCGGCCCGTAGCGCCACGCCCTTTGCCGACTACAGCACCGCCGTACTCGGTGCGTTCGGTACGCTCGCCGCGCTTTATCATCGTCGCGACAGCGGCGAGGGCCAGCACGTGCAGGCCTCCCTGCTCGGCAGTGCATTGGCAGCTTTCAGCCCGCTACTCATCGAGCAGGCATTGCTCGGCGTCAATCGCCAACCGACCGGTACCCGTGGCCAGACCAGTGCACTGACCGACATCTTTGCCACCCGCGATGGCCATGTCATCACCCAGGTACTGGGCAAGGGCCTGTTCGCCAACATGGCGCGTGCCATCGGTGCCGAACACTGGCTGTCGGATCCGAACTATGCCAGCGACGACCTGCGCGGTCAGCATCGCGACGCGTTGTGCGAAGTCACTGCTGCCTGGTGTGCGACGCGCAGCAGCGATGAAGTTATCGACATCATGGCCCAGGCGGGTGTGCCCTGCGGACCGGTGTTGGACATGAAGGCCGCCATGGCCCATCCCCAGACCCGGGCGATGGGCTTTCTAGGTGCGGTCGCGTTTCCCGAGTGCGACACGCCCGCGCCC
>JANMJF010000056.1:0-11304 GCA_031371245.1 Pseudomonadota bacterium
CAGGGTGCAGTACTCGACCTCAATATGCCATCCCCTGGGCAGCGCAATAAAGTAGCGCTCGGCAAGTCGGGTGCTGAGGTGGCCGGTCGCTCGGCTATCATGGACGCTGACCAAGGAGCGCCCATGGATATTCTGCTCGCCCTCGTCGATTTCGTCGTCCATCTCGATCACCATATCGCCGATTTGATCGAGGCCTATGGTGTCTGGACCTATGCCATCCTGTTCGCGATTGTCTTTATCGAAACCGGTGTGGTGGTGCTGCCGTTTCTGCCCGGCGATTCGCTGTTGTTCGTGGCCGGCGCTTTCGCGGCGCGCGGGCAGTTCAGTCTGGCGACCCTGATCGGCCTGCTGGTGCTGGCGGCGATCCTCGGCAATACCAGCAACTACTGGATAGGTCGCAGCATCGGGCCGAAGGTCTTCCAGTGGGAGGATTCGCGCTTTTTCAACCGCGCTGCTTTTAACAAGACCCATGCCTTCTACGAAAAGCATGGCGCGGTCACCATTATCGTCACGCGTTTTCTACCTTTTATGCGCACCTTCTCGCCCTTCGTGGCGGGCGTCGCCGCCATGACCCATACGTGCTTTCAGTTTTTCAATATTGTCGGTGGTTTGTTGTGGGTGGTGTCCTTGTGCCTGGCCGGCTATTGGTTCGGCAACATTGCCTGGATCAAGAACAATCTGACCCTGGTAATTCTCGCGCTTATCATCATCCCCGGCCTGCCGACTGTGATCGTGGCGGGTCGCGAATGGTTGGCGGCACGGCGGGCAGTGTGAGGGGCGCGCGCGATCCAGGAGACCTTCCTGTCGACTAGGGTACCCACGACCAAATCGGTCGCAGTAGGTTTAACTGTTGCCTGCGGCCCGCACCGCGGCAGGCGAGATCGAGACCGATGCTCGCCTGACCGGCAGGGCCTCAGGATAGGGTCGCGAGCGCCTTGCGATCGTGGCGACGACGCATGAGGCCGAGACCGCCCAGCGCCGAACCCAGCAGCCCTAGCCCTGCGGGTAGCGGCACCGGCGCCGCGCTAGTAACGATGTGGGCGTCAGTCGCAGCGCCATTGCTGGCGGTGAAACCATAGAACACAACGTGCGCGCCATCGACGACTTGCCCGAGGTTGCTCAGATCAACCACAGCCGAGACCGAAAACGTCCCCAGATTGAGATGCTCAATCGTGCCCTGCAAGGTGCCAGTTTCATCGTCGTTGCCGGACGGTGTGTACAGGACACGGGCATACCATTGGAAATCGGGGTCGCGGATCGTGTCGCCGAGCCCCGTTTCCTGAGCGGCGAGAGGATCCGATGAGCCGTGTTGCAGGATTTGGATGCTGGGCGATATCGGTTCGCCGGCAAAATTGAAAGTATCGATGGCGAAGGCGATGGAGTTTGACGAAAGACCGGCGTAGCCGAGGCTTGAGCCACCGTTGCCGACCCCGGCTGAGTCCGACAGCGTGAAGGTCATGCCATCGCCGCGCAGGTTGTTGCTTACGGGAATGAAGAAATGAAAATCGAAGCTGAAAGACTGATTGAAACTCAGAACTATCGCCTCAGGAGCGAAGCCGGCGCCGGCTTCGCCGCCTGTGCCGTTGGTGAGCACGAGATCGCTATAGGTAAAGCCATTGCCTGGTGTCTGGTTATGTACTGTTGCTGAGCCGAACAATGACCAGCTGTTGAAATCGATCAGACCCGAGGCCAGGCTCACGCCTTCCGCCGCGCTCACCGCAGGCGCCAGGGCAATGGCGGAGAAAAGACTCATCCGGACAAATTTTGCGACAGCGCCGCCGGCATTTTCCATCACTTCTAATTCCTTAGTAGTTTATTCGTAGCGATACGTCGGGTGGGGGCATCCCACCCGGATACGTCGTCATCTGGCAGTATGACCGCAAGGCGACATTGTGCTTAGAGCATAGTGCCGGCCGTCCTGCCGAAAGAGATAAACAGTTCTCTGTTTACACGAGTTCACAATTGCCGCGCAGCCGGCAGCGCGCGTTGCAAAAACTGCCTTTAGCGGAGGTTGTTGGCTGTCTTGCCCGGTGTGGATGGTGCCCTGAGCAGGAGTCGAACCTGCGACCTACCGCTTAGGAGGCGGTTGCTCTATCCGCTGAGCTACCAGGGCGTGACGCTATTCTAGACGCTCACAGCGCAGCTGTGTGCGCCGCCGCCTGCGCCGTGCGTTTCCGTGTCAAGTTGTAAGCAATCGTTGCCCGTCCGTTAACAATGCGCAAATCGCCGCCAGCGCCGCACCAGGCCCGGCGCGCGGTGCGCACTATGAGTTGTGGGCGTTCGACCAGCCCTCGTGCAGTGCCACGGCACTCCTGCGCCCAGACCATGACGAGTCATCGACGAGTGATGATGCCCGACGCATATTCGACATGAACAAGCACCATCCCGATGCCGGACCCGTGATGTTGGATATCTTCGAGCGACGGCTCAAGGACAGTATCCTGCGCCGCGCCGTGGAGGTCTTTCCCGACAGCGAACGGGATCAGCTGCTGGTGCAGGTCGACGACCTCGCGCGACGTCTCGATACCTTGGTCGAAGCCACGCAAAAAGTGCGCGAATCACTGTCCTTCGACGTCATGCTGACGCGCTTGATGACGCTTATTACCGCAGCTTTCGGCGCCGATCGCAGCTCGCTATTTCTCTACGACGCCGAGACCCGTGAACTCGTCTCGCGCATCGCGCAGGGTGATATGAGCGACGAAATTCGCTTTCCGGCCGATGCCGGCATTGCGGGTAGTGTGTTCAACAGCGGTCAACCCGCCATCATCCACAACGCCTATACCGATCCGCGTTTCAACAGTGCAGTCGACACCGCAACGGGCTATCACACCCACAATGTCCTGTGCGTGCCGCTGCGCACTCGGGCTGGCGAGGTGATCGGCGTGACCGAGGTGCTGAACAAGCGGCAGGGCGATTTCTCCAACGCCGATTGTGCCTTATTACAAGCCTTCACCACCCACACCGCGATCGTGATCGAGACCGCGCAGCTGTCTGATCGCGCGCGTGACTCGCAACGTGAGGAGGCGCGCATCCTGGAAGTCACCCAGGCGGTGTCGTCGGAGCTCAACATCGGCAAGCTATTGCGCAAGATCATCGGCATCGCGACCGATCTGCTCGAAGCTGAGCGCAGTACGCTGTTCCTGCATGACCCCGTCACTGACGAGCTGTGGTCACGGGTTGCAGAAGGGCTGGCCGAGCGCGAGATTCGCATTCCCGCCCAGCTCGGCATCGCCGGCCAGGTATTCAGCACGCGCACGGCGGTCAATATCCCTGATGCCTATGCCGATAGTCGTTTTAATCCCGAAGTCGATCGCAAGACCGGTTACCGCACACGATCGATCCTGTGCGTGCCGGTCTTGAACAAACAAGGGTTGCCGATCGGCGTAGTGCAAGTCTTGAATCGCCGGGGCGGACCATTCCGCATGCGCGATCAACGTCGTCTCGAAATGCTCGCCGCACAGAGTGCCATCGCACTCGATAACGCGCGGCTGTTTCGCGAAGTATTGGACGAGCGGAATTACAGTGAGAACGTGTTGCGCAGCCTGTCGAACGCGGTGCTGACGCTGGATAATCTTGGCAATGTCGTCAAACTCAACGATGCAGCAGGCAAGATCCTGCGGGTGCGTGCCGATGAAATTCTAGGCGCCGCTGCCGAGCGCCTGTTCGAGCGTTCCAATCCCTGGCTGCTGGCCAGCATCCGCAAGGTCATCGCCGAACGCGTGCCCGATCTGGGGGTGGACGCCAGCCTGTGTCATTTCGATGGCGGCACGGTCGCCGTCAACTATCACATCACACCGCTCGCCGATCCCGATGGCGCGCCACTGGGCTGCACCATCATCATCGACGACATCACGCAGGAAAAGCGCCTACGCGCGACCATGGCGCGCTATATGACGGCACAGGTCGCCGAGCAGGTGTTGGCGGCCGGTGAATCCGTGCTCGGTGGTCAGTCGCAAATGGCGACGATTCTGTTCTCCGACATCAAGGGCTTCACCGCGATTGCCGAGCGCCTCGGGCCGCAGCAGACGGTGTCGATGTTGAACGCGTATTTCACCGAGATGGTCGAGATTGTGTTTGAGCATCACGGCATTCTCGATAAATACATTGGCGACGCCATCATGGCGGTATTCGGCACACCGTTCGCCTCGGTGCAGGATGCCGACAACGCGGTCAAGGTTGCGATACACATGCAGCGCGCACTGGCCGAGTTCAATCGCCGCCAAGCGGCAGCCGGCAAGCCGGGATTCGAAGTCCGCATCGGCATCAACTCCGGCGACGTAGTGGCGGGCAATATCGGCTCGACGCGGCGCATGGACTACACCGTGATCGGCGATGGCGTGAATATCGCGGCGCGCCTGGAGAGCGCCAATAAATATCTGGGCACCGGCATTCTGATCAGCGGTTCGACCCGCGCGCAGCTGCGTGACAACTACCGCTTGCGCGAAATCGACCTGCTGCGTGTCAGCGGCAAACTCGAACCGGTACCAGTCTTCGAGGTGCGTGGTTATGGTGACGATGTACTTGCACCGCGCGAGTTGGAAATGCTCGGCAGTTATGGCCGTGGGCTGGCGGCCTATCGGGCGCGGGCGTGGCCGGCGGCGGTCGCGCATTTCAACGCGGTGCTAGCTATCGATGCCGCAGATCAGCCGGCCCGACTATTGCGCGATCGCTCATTGCACTACCGAGCAGAGGAGCCAGCGCCGAGGTGGGACGGTGTGTGGACCCTCAGCGACAAGTAGGGGGCGTCCTCAGGCACCGTCGCCCTCGTTGATGCGCGCCCAGGTGTCGCGCAGTGTGACGGTGCGAATGAAGACCGGCGCCGCAGCGGTCGAATCGACCGAGTCACGACAAAAATAACCGACCCGTTCGAATTGAAAATGTTCGGCGCCGCTGGTGGCCAGCGCCGGCTCGGCCCGCGCCGCGTGGGAGATAACCAGCGAGTGGCCGTTGAGGTGGGCGAGGAAGTCGTCCTGGGCGGCCGGGTCAGGGATGGTGAACAGGCGATCGACGAGGCGAACTTCGATCGGCAGCGCGTGGCTGACGGACACCCAGTGAATGATGCCTTTGACCTTGCGCCCATCGGGATTCTGACCGGCGGCCGTGGTGGCGTCGTACTGACAGCGCAGTTCGATCACCTTGCCAGTGTCATCCTTGATCACTTCGCGACAGCGGATCACATAGGAGAAACGTAGCCGCACTTCCGCGCCGGGCGCGAGGCGGTAGTATTTCTTCGGTGCATCCTCCATGAAGTCGTCGCGCTCGATATAGATCTCGCGGGTCAGCGGTATGCGCCGCGTGCCGAAGGACGCGTCCTTGGGATGGTTCTGCACTTCCAGCCATTCAACCTGATCTGCGGCGAAGTTCTCGATCACCACTTTCAGCGGGTCGAGTACCACGAGCGCGCGCGGTGCGTGGCGGTCGAGTTCCTCACGCACGCAATTTTCCAGCACGCCCATGTCGATCACGGTCTGCTTCTTGGTCACGCCGACGCGCTCGCAGAAACTGCGGATGGCGGCGGGCGGATAGCCACGGCGACGCATGCCCTTGAGGGTCGGCAGGCGCGGGTCGTCCCAGCCACTGACGTAGCCGTCGCGCACCAAGGTCAGCAGTTTGCGTTTGCTGGTGATGGTGTAGTTGAGCTCGAGACGGGCAAATTCGATCTGCTGCGGGTGGCAGGGCACATCCAGTTGATCCAAGATCCAGTCGTAGAGCGGACGATGGTCTTCGAACTCCAGCGTACATAGGGAGTGGGTGATGCCTTCCAAGGCATCTGAGAGGCAATGCGCGTAGTCGTACATCGGGTAAATCTTCCAGGCCTCGCCGGTACGGTGATGGCGGGCGTGACGGATGCGAAATAGCGCGGGGTCGCGCAAGTTGATGTTGGGCGCGGCCATATCGATGCGGGCACGCAGAATATGCGCACCCTCGGCGAATTCTCCGTTGCGCATGCGCGCGAACAGATCGAGATTTTCCGCCACCGAGCGATCGCGGAAGGGGCTGGCCTGACCGGCCTCGGTGAGGCTGCCGCGAGTGAGGCGGATCTGCTCTGCGCTCTGGCTGTCGACGTAGGCGAGGCCTGTGCAAATCAGCTGGCAGGCGTAGTCGTACAAGGCCGCGAAATAATCCGAAGCGTGAAACAGGCGCTCGGCACTATCGAAGCCCAGCCAGCGCACATCGGCCTGGATGGCGGCGGTGTATTCTTCGTCTTCGGTTTCGGGATTGGTATCGTCGAAGCGCAAGTTGCAGCTGCCGCTGTATTCGGCAGCGATGCCGAAGTTGAGGCAGATCGACTTGGCGTGCCCGATATGCAGGTAACCGTTGGGCTCGGGTGGGAAGCGCGTCGCAACCCGGCCGCCGTGTTTGCCCGCAGCCATGTCGGCGTCGATCAGGTGACGGATGAAGTGGGCGGGGGTGTGATCGGGTTTGGCTTCCATGGGCGAGGACAGATGTTGGTCGTGATGGTTGACGATTATAGGGGGATTGCGACTCACGACGTGCAGGCCCTGGGAGCGTTCATCGCGGTCGCGACGAGCGTGGCGCTTGATCGATGTCAAAGCCATGTCGCGCAGCCTCGTGCATGGTCATGTGGAGCTGCATCGCGACCCGCTGCAAGCGGTTAATCCGATGGCGCCAGTGCTACACTGCCGAAGGCCTGAAGACTGCCGTATCGCGGGCCACAATGACCAGGTTTCGGCAAGTGCGGCGGGTGTGAGAAACGAGTAGATGACAGCACGGCAAGGACAGGGCGGCGGCAGCGAACAGCGCCGCTACGGCCGCGTTCCGATCAATCTCGACGGGCTGATCGGTATCGCCGGACGGGCGCCCGTGGCCTGCACCGTGCGCGATTTCTGTGTGGGAGGCATGTTCATCAGTGCCGCGCCGCAGACCTATGCAGCACTGCCCGCCTCGGCGCCCGCAGTGCTGTTCTTCGCGCTGTTCGTCGACGGTGTCAAACAGGACTTTCAAATCCAGCTGCTGATTGCGCGCGCGGTCGCAAAGGGCATAGGCGTGTCCTTCGTCAATCCGGATGCCAAGGCGGTCGAACTGCTCGGCCATCTGGCGGCTGCCAGCACGCCACCTCCCGCGCCCGAGAACAGTGCCGCGCTGGGCCGCACCCAGCGGGATTTTGCGCCGGAGTTTGCCGCGCTCGCCACGCCGCTCGCGAAACTCTGCGCTGAGCACGTGCTACGCATCTGCGATCGCTTTATGGAAAGGGTCGATGAGGTGCTGTTCCTGGCGGCCCGCGACGCCGGCAACAACGTCGATCAAAACCGGCTGATGGACGGGCAGCGCGAAATGCGTGGGCGCAAAGCGCGTATTCGCGAAGCGGTGCCGAAGCGTGTCGAAACCGGCGTGTCGATACTCGCCGACCCGAGCGCCGAACTCGACCAAGACCCCCAAGCCGTCGGCCTCGCGGACTTGTCGCTGATCGATAAGGACGAGTTCGAGGAATTCCTGGTGATCTCGGAAATGGTCTCGGAACTGGAGCCGGAGTTCAGCGAGGCCTTGTTCGCGCTTGCTCGCCGCTTCAGTTATCTGGCCAATCGCGAGGTCGACCTGGGCTCGATGCCGATCAGTCCGGGTGTGCTGTGTAATGCGATTTCCGATTGTATGAAGGGCATGCAATCCGATCGCCGCACGACCGCCCGTGTCTACAAAGTGCTGCACGAAATCATGTCGGGCAATCTCGGCAGCCTCTATGACGAAGTGAACGCCATGCTCGTGGCGGGTGGCATTTTGCCTGTCATCGAAAAAGACAGGCCGCTGGCCAGAAAGCGCCCCGTTGCGGCGGTGGGATTCGACGGGTCGCTGCCCGAGACGGCCGGTGGGGTGCCCGACGAGCCTGGCGAAGAGGCACGGACGGACCTCATGCCTGGGCCTGAGAATTATCAGGGCCGCGCGCCGATGCCCGCCTATGGCGTCGCTACCGCGCCAGCGCCGGGCACGGTGCCTGGTCAAGGCCTGCCGAGCCTTGCACCCGGTGAGTATTGGGTACAAGGGACACCAGCGGGGATGTCGGTGCCGGGGGCTAACATGCCGGCCGGCGGCTATGTCGTGCAGGGCGCGCAGCCGAGCATGCCAACGGCCGGCTATGTTGTGCAGGGCGCGAGGCCTAGTGTGCCGGCCGGGGCTTATGCCGAGTCTGGAGTTGGGATGGACGGCGGTCAGCGTGTATCGGCGGCAGACGTCGGTGGGGTGCCGCTGATGGTGAGCGCGGCTGCTGCGCCCCTTGGCCCCGCTAGGTTCGCCGGCAGTGCCAATGGGGTCACGCTGCCGGCCGGCTGGGTGAATGCGGGCGGGCGTGACTCGCCGCCGACCATGCAGCAGGCCTATTCCACCGCCCAAGCGCAACTTGCATTGCGTCGCCAGTTCATTCCCGACGGTGGCAGAGATCTGTCGGAATCCCTGCGCATGCGCGGTGACTACAGCCGCACTCAGATTCTCGACGGCCTGACCGATCTGCAAGAGGTGTTCGCCGCCACGGGCGCGCCAGGTTTGCTGGACGTGCGCGCTATCAAACATCGTATTACCGAAGCGCTGATTGGCGATGGCGCGCCGCAGAAGCTGGTGGGTGGCGAAGCCGCCGACGCCATCGAAGTGGTAGCCAACCTGTTCAGCGCACTCTTGCACGACGCCTTCATCGCCAAGAGTGCCAAGAACCACCTCACCCGCCTGCAGCCCTCGGTACACAAAGCCGCGATGCTCGACCAGGAGTTCTTTGCTTCGACCCAGCACCCAGTCCGACAGATGGTCGATCGCATCTCCCAGCTGCGCGATGGCAAAGGCGAATCGTTCGAACGCCGCAACCAGCGCATCAATGAACTGGTGGTGCGCGCCAACCGGCAGTTTCGCGACGATGTCGGCGTCTTCGAACCGATGGTTGCCGAGCTCGACGGTATCCTCGGCGAGCAGCACGCCGAGTACGTGCAGAACGTGCAAGGTGTGGTCGCTTCCTGCGAACAACAGCAACGGGTACTCGAAGAGCGGCGCGGCCAGTCGCTGGAAGCCACCGACCAATCCCTGGAGCGGGCCAATCTGCCCGAGGAATGGAACCGCTGGCTGGAGCGTTCACGCGAGCTTGAGGCCGGCCAGCGGGCCATGATGAACGCCAACACCGCCAGCCCGACCTTGGTGACTTTGGTGTGGAAGGAACCCCGCAATCATCTGTTTGTGTTCGTCGACGAGGTCGGTAACAAGTCCAGCACGCTGACCTTACAACAGGTCGCGATGTACCTGCGCCGTGGCATATTGCGCAGCCTCGATGCCGAGATCGAAACGCCACCGCTTGAGCGCGCCATGTTCGGCGTAGTCGATCAGTTGCACAGTCAGGTCGAGGAGCAGGCGACACGCGATCCCTTGACGGGATTTCTGACTCGGCGGTTTTTTGCCGAGGCTATCGATGCGGCCCTTGCCAGTGTCGAAAGCGGTGGCACCAAGCAGGCCGCCTGCTGCCACATCTCGATTGAGAACCTGAAACAGGTCAATGACGAATTTGGCCTTGAGACCGGCGATGGCCTGCTCAAGGTGGTGGCCGATGCCTTGCAGCAGACGTTGCGGGTGAAGGGTCTGGTGTATGGGCGCTTGAGCGGCTCCGAGCTGGGCGTGTATTGGCCAACCGGCGGCGTGCAGGCCGCGTTGAAACGGCTGCGGGCCGCGTCCGAGGGACTCAAGGCGGTGGCCTTGGTGCTCGACGACAGTGTGCCCGCCGACGGTGATAGCACCGTCGAATTGAGCGAGCAGTCCTTGTCCAGCGCCCAGACCGTGGTCAGCGCCATTCATGCCGATATCGTCATCGGCCTGACTGGCAGCGATGATGCCATGGTGCAGGCCGATGGTTTGTTGATTGCAGCTCGCGAGGCCTGCGACACGGCGCGCGGCATGGGCATCGGCGCGCTGTTCGTCGCTGGCAGTGAGTCCGAACAGCGTCGTGCGCTGGAACAGATGGCGGCTTACGCCAATAAGGCCTTGGAGCGCGACCGGCTGGTGCTGCTGGCGCAACACGTGGTGAGCCTGACCGACAGCACGCTGCCGCCGGCCTTACACGTGGTGGTCAGCGCCCGCGACCGCGCCGACAAATCGATCCCCGCGCATCTTTTCGCACCGGCTCTGGCGCGTGCCAGTGTCGCCGCCGATATCGACCTGTGGAGCTTCCGTCAGACCCTGGCGTGGATGCTGGCTAACGAGGACGCACTCGACCGCTATGCGGTGGTGATCGTGTCGCTGTCATCGGCTTCCATGAAGAACGAGAACCTGCCCCAGCAGATCATGAGCGGCTTCATGGAAGTGCCGGTGCCACCGGGCAAGCTGTGCTTCGAGATCCTCGATCGCGACGTGGTGGCGAATCTGGTAGAAGCGGGCGATCTGATCAGCACGCTCAAGGAATTCGGCTGTCGTTTTGTGCTCGATGAATTCGGCAGCGGCCATGACAACTACGATTACATCAAGCGCCTGGAAGTCGACTACGTCACCATCAAGTCTTCTTTTGTGGTCGACGCGCAGAAGAACCCCAAGGATTTCGCGATGGCCAAATCGATCAACGAGCTGGTGCATTTCATGGGCAAGAAGACCATGGCTAAGCAGGAGCGGGGACTGGACCTCGCTGCGACCATGCGGGAAATCGGTGTCGATTTTCTTTACGATTTGAACGAACAGATACAACTCGCACCGTAATCAGAAACCATGAGCAGCCACGACGACCTCCCAGCCAAGATTGGCAAGTACGACATCGTTGACGTGCTCGGCAAGGGTTCGATGGGCCTGGTCTACAAGGGCCATGATGCTTACGTCGACCGTGCGGTGGCGATCAAGGTCGCCACCAATACCGATGCCGAGGACGACGGTGAGAGCATGGCCAAGCGCATGTTCGTCAATGAGGCGCGCTCGGCGGGGCGCCTCGACCATCCCAATATCCTCAAGGTCTACGAAGCGGGCGAGGAGAGCGGCACGCCGTACATGGTGATGGAGTTCATCAATGGCGGCGACACCCTGCGCACTTATTGCAAGCCCGAGACGCGCCTGCCGCTGAAGACCGTCGTAGCGCTGATCCGGCAGTCGGCCGATGCGCTCGACTACGCCCACACGCATGGCGTTCTGCATCGTGACATCAAGCCGGCCAACATCATGCTTACCGAGGCCGGCGTAGCCAAGCTCGGCGACTTCGGCATTGCGCGCCGCATGGGTGTCGATCAGACCCAGATCATCGGCTGGTTCGGCTCGCCCTTGTACATGTCGCCGGAACAGGCCCAGGACAAGGAGCTGACCCCGCAGTCAGATCTGTTTTCACTCGGTTCGGTATTCTACGAA
>JANMJF010000057.1:0-16544 GCA_031371245.1 Pseudomonadota bacterium
GTTCAGGTCAGGGAGTGAGTCGAGATGCCACGGATAGGCGTGCTGTCGAGTTTATGGAATCGAGCGAAACTATACAAATTGCTCTCGTCTCGTGCTTGGGCGTCAAGTGGGATTTGCCTGGTCTGCGGAGGGCTCGATGTCGACGCTAGCGGCGTTTGCGCCGGCTGTCTGACAGATTTTCCGAGACGGCGGAAGTCACGGCTTACTCGCACTATCGCGTCCATTGACGTGGCGTACGCGGCATATCGCTACGAGTTTCCCATCACGCATCTAATCAAGTCCGCCAAGTTTCACGCCGACCTCGGTGCTTTGGCGTTATTGAAGGTGGCCTTTACTCACACCCTTGAGGCCCACCTCGGCGAAATTGATTTTCTGGTTCCCGTCCCTCTATCGCCTTGGCGATTCGTGCATCGCGGGTTCAATCAGGCAGGTGAGCTGGCGCGCGGCCTCGGTAATGCGAGCGGAAAGCCGGTGCGTTACGATCTGGTAATGCGCCTGCGTGGCTGGAGTGCACCGCAGTCGCTGCTTAGTGCCGCTGCGCGACACGAGAATATGAAAGGCGCCTTCCGCGCCATCGCAGACGTTAAAGGCGCACGGATCGCGATCGTCGATGACGTCATAACCACCGGCGCGACTTGTAGCTCGATGGCCGACGTTCTGCGGGCGGCTGGCGCGGCTAGAATTGTCGCCATGGCGGTCGCAGCAACGCCGCGCCGCCACGAGGATGACCGGGCTTAGGTGTCGAGGTTGGTCACGCTGAGCGCATGACGCTCAATGAATTCTCGTCGGGGTTCAACCTGGTCGCCCATAAGAGTGGAGAAGATCTGGTCGGCTGCAACGGCATCCTCGATCTTGACTTGCATGAGGTTGCGAGTCTCAAGGTTCATGGTTGTCTCCCACAACTGCTCAGGATTCATTTCACCCAAGCCCTTGTATCTTTGAACAGTCACACCACGACGGGTGGTATCCAAAAGCATCGAAAACGCCTCACCCATGGAGTTTAGCGTGGTAACTTCCTCGCCCCGCTGGACCGCAACGGACTGTGGTTGTTGATCGTCAAAAATCTGGCCGAGACGATTCAAATGGCGGTATTCCGAGCTCGAGAAGAATTCTCGGTCGAGCCGCGAGGTAAGCGACGATCCGTTGATTACAGCACGGATCAAAAGTGACCACGTGTTGGCGTTTTGGTAGATGAGATCAATGGTGGCCATCTGCCGTTCGCCGCCGATAACTCTATTGAGCGCCGTAGCGAAATGGGCCAACCATTGGTCAATGGTTTCGCGGCTGGCTAACTCAGGACTTTTGAGTTCCGGGGCACGGCGCAGACCCCTGAGAACCACTGAAGCATATCGAGCTTCCAGCCGTCGCTGGATCTGCTGGAGAAACAGGTATTCCCGACCAACTTCGGCGAGCCGGTCCGCAGAAAGACGTGCTCCACCCAAGTCAATTTCGGTGTCGTTGATAGCGAGTTCCATGAAGTACGCGTCAAGCTCGGGCTCATCTTTGAGATAGCGTTCGTTCTTACCTTTTTTTACCTTGAACAGTGGTGGCTGGGCTATAAATATGTGCCCGCGCTGCACCAATTCGGGCATCTGGCGGTAAAAGAATGTAAGAAGCAAAGTTCTGATGTGGGACCCGTCTACATCAGCGTCTGTCATGATGATGATTCGATGGTAACGAAGGCGAGATGGATCGTACTCTTCCACCCCGATACCACAGCCTAGGGCCGTGATCAAAGCACCCACTTCGGTCGATGAGAGCATCTTATCGAAACGCGCCTTTTCAACATTTAAGATCTTACCTTTAAGCGGCAAGATGGCTTGATTACGGCGATCTCGTCCTTGTTTTGCTGAACCGCCTGCTGAATCTCCTTCGACGATGAATAGTTCGGAGCGCGACGGGTCGCGCTCTTGGCAGTCAGCAAGTTTTCCGGGTAAGCCAGCCACATCGAGCGCGGTCTTTCGTCGGGTTAACTCGCGGGCCTTACGAGCAGCTTCGCGGGCACGCGCGGCATCAACAATTTTGGCCATGATCGCGCGCGCGTCCTGCGGATGTTCGAGCAGGAACGCTTGCAAGCTATCTGAGACGATAGATTCCACCGTGCCTTTCACTTCGCTGGAAACGAGTTTCTCTTTAGTCTGAGACGAAAACTTCGGGTCGTGAAGCTTAATAGACAGGACCGCAGTAAGACCTTCGCGTACATCTTCTCCGGCAATGGATATTTTATGCTTAGCCGCGATACCTTCTTTTTCGAGGTACTGGTTCAATGTACGAGTCAGGGCCGCACGAAAGCCAGCAAGATGAGTTCCTCCATCGCGCTGTGGGATGTTGTTCGTGTAGCAATAGATATTCTCCTGATAGGAGTCATTCCACTGCATTGCTATTTCAACGAGGATATTGTCCTTTGACCCGCCAATTTGAATGACGGCAGGGTGCAAAGGCATTTTTGTCTTGTTCAGAAGCTCGACGAAAGCCGCGATACCACCTTGGTATTCGAACTGGTCTTTTTTGTCGGATCGCTCGTCGGAAAGATTGATGCGGAGCCCAGAGTTTAGAAACGACAATTCTCGTAAACGCCGAGCCAGTATGTCGTAGTGAAATTCAATATTAGTGAAGGTATTTGAGCTTGGGTAGAAGCGAATCTCGGTGCCGGTGCGATCAGTATCCCCCACTGGTTCCAGAGGGTTTTGCGGATCGCCTTCGTGATACTCCTGGCGCCAGAGTTTTCCTTCGCGCCGAATGAGAAGCGTCAACCGGTCTGAAAGCGCGTTTACTACGGAGATACCCACGCCGTGCAACCCGCCGGACACCTTATAGGAATTGTCGTCAAATTTGCCGCCAGCGTGGAGCGTTGTCATGATGACTTCAGCGGCTGAGCGCTGCTCCTCCTCATGAATATCAACCGGGATTCCGCGCCCGTCATCCGTGACAGTTACTGCTCCATCGCTATGAATACGTACATCGATATTCTTACAGAAGCCAGCGAGGGCTTCGTCCACACAGTTGTCGACGACCTCAAAAACCATGTGATGCAAGCCGGTCCCATCATCAGTATCACCGATATACATTCCTGGGCGCTTTCTTACAGCGTCGAGACCTTTTAATACTTTGATATTTTTTGAATCGTAGGTCATCGCATTTTTCTCACGCGGAGAGAGGTTTTTGGTCGCTTCGTTCCACGTGGAACATTAATGTATCGTCGGGTAACAGGTTACGAATTTCGGAGGGCTTTATAGCAGTAAAAAAACATTGCGTCTTGACAGCCTGTATCGAGTCTATCGCTCGGCAGAGCATTCTATCGTCGAGTTCTGCAACTAAGTCATCGATAAGAATCACTGGCGATATCGCTGCTGCCTTAATGAACTGTGCGACCGCTGTCATTACCAGACAGGCGACTATCTTTGATTGTCCGCGAGACAGTTTCTTGGAAATCGCCCGACCCCCTTGGCATAGAGATAGATCTGCTCGGTGGGGACCAGCCAGGGTGTAGCCGAGTTCGCAATCACGATCCCAGTCGTCGTAGAGCTGCTTCACGAGTCCCAGTTCGCGGTTCCAGCCGGGAGAGAAATTGAAGTGTAGGTCGCCGGTACTCAGACCTGGGATTTCGCTAACGCTCAGCTGGTCATTGATTGCCGAGACTATCGATTCTCGGGCGCTGTTTATCGCTTCTCCGCTCTCGCCCAACTTCTGCTCCCAATAGGCAGCTTGTGATTTCATTGATCGGCGCAACAATTCGTTGCGCTGTCGCAATGCTTGTCTGTAATCCTTCCACAGACCGACGTAACAATGTTTCACGTGGAACAGTGATCTATCAAGCAGCGCCCTGCGATTACTGGGATTTTCTCCTAACAGATCTGGCGCTCTTGAATTGATGACTAAAACTGGAAGGTTCCGCGCCAATGCTGAAGCGGTCGTTATCGCTTGTCCGTCAAGTGTTATATAGGTATCTGCTTTGTATTTTTTTACAACAATCACTGAGGTACTAAACCCCGTAGAGTCTTCGCCCACTTCAGCCGTAATAGACAAGCCCTTGGAACCTGCCAATACTAAATCCGATGTCCGGTTGGTCAGAAAAGACTTGCCTACGCTGGCAACATATAGGGCCTCCAAAAGTGTCGTCTTACCGCTTCCATTGGAACCATGAATGAGGTTATTACGCGGACCAGGGCAATAACCTAAATCATGAAAACACCGAAAATTTATGGCCTTGAGCGACAGGAATCTCATGCTGGAGGGTGTCGCCCTAGTGGGAAATATTCAACAAATCACAGATCAATATTACGCAACCAGCCAATTTCTAGAGCCGCATCGGCATGACTACATATCGCGAGGTCGCATCTTCCGGCGCCTGCAAAAGACAACTGCTCTGAGCGTCAATGAGGTCAAGGCGAACCGTATCCGATCTCATCACTCCGAGAACATCCAGCAGATAGGAAACGTTAAAACCTACCTCAACTGCCGCACCACTATACTCGACCTCAATCTCCTCCTCCGCCTCTTCGAGCTCTGGGTTATGGGCCACGGCTGTTAACAGATTCTTTTTCAAGATCAGGCGGATACCACGAAATTTTTCGTTTGACAGGATCGATGCGCGGCTCAACCCAGCACGAAGAGCTTCCCGGCTGGCAACGACGCGGTTGTCTGTTTCACGCGGAATCACTCGCTCATAATCAGGAAAGCGGCCATCGACTAATTTTGTGGTAAGCGATTGATTCCCAGAAGTAACGCGGAAGTGATTTTCGCCGACAGCAATCTGTGCCGTGGTGTTGCTTGGGTTCAATAGCCGGACTATTTCGAGCACGCCTTTGCGTGGGACTATGCATTGCTTGGGGGCTTCCAGCGATATTTCAACGACTTTATCCGTCATTGCTAAGCGATGACCATCGGTGGCCACGGCTCGAATTCGATTGCTGTCAATTTCAAGAAGGAGTCCGTTGAGGTAATACCGGACATCTTGATGCGCCATCGCGAAACTTGTGCTTTCCAATAGGTCGGAGAGCGTGCCAGTCAAAAGCTCAAGGTTCACACTAGTTTCGAACGACCCGATGCTTGGAAACTCATCAGCACTCATGGCCGCCAAGGAGAAGCGGCTTCGTCCAGACGAGATCTTGGCTTTGGCCCCTGAAGAATCGATGGTCATTTCAGATTCAGCAGGCAGTGCTCGACAAATATCGAAGAGTTTGCGTGCTGGAAGCGCGATGCTTCCTTTCTCAGCAACAGGGTTATCGATCTGGCTGACCAGTTCAACTTCCATATCAGTCGCCGTAACCTCAATTCCGTCGTCTCCTGCAACAATGAGCACATTACTCAAAATCGGGAGTGACTGACGACGTTCAACGACGTTATTGGCTGACTGAAGAACTGGTAACAGTATTTCTCTTGTGATCTTGATCTTCATTGTTGTATCTATAATTAGAGTGCGAGATACCGGGGATAACTCACATCTATCTGATTAATAGATGAAATTTCCCTAAATTCTGCACCAGAATCGAGGCGCTAGCTGTGTATAAGCGGTGAATAAAAGCACTTAAATTTAGCGATAAAACTTTTCCACAGTTTGTTACACCACTTATCTTCAAGTTGTGAGTATCCTTTCAAGATTAGAATAATCTTCCTGAATTCTGGAGTCGCTAGCCTTGAGTTCTGCTACTTTACGGCATGCGTGGATAACCGTCGTGTGGTCGCGGCCGCCAAAAGCGTCACCTATTTCCGGCAGACTGTGATTAGTTAATTCTTTCGCTAACGCCATCGCTACTTGCCGCGGTCGCGCAATGGAACGTGTACGACGTTTCGAGAGCAGATCTGCGATGCGCACTTTGTAGTATTCAGCAACGGTCTTCTGAATATTGTCCATGGTTATCAGGCGATCTTGCAGTGCTAGCAAGTCTCTTAAGGCCTCTTTGGCGAATTCTAGAGTGATCTGGTTACCGGTAAAATGCGCGTTCGCTACAACCCGATGCAGCGCACCTTCGAGCTCGCGGATATTTGATCGAAACCGCTTACCGATAAAAAACGCCACCTCATGGGGAAGGTCAACATTACTCTGTTGAGCTTTCCTCATTAAAATTGCGACCCTGGTTTCTAGCTCCGCTGGTTCAATGGCCACGGTTAATCCCCAGCCGAAGCGCGATTTGAGTCTTTCCTCGACGCCGGATACTTCCTTGGGATAACGATCGCAGGTCAGTACAATCTGTTGCTGACCCTCCAATAACGCATTGAAAGTATGAAAGAACTCCTCTTGCGAGCGTTCTTTCCCAGCAAAAAACTGGATATCGTCAATCAGTAAGGCGTCCACAGAGCGGTAGAAGCGTTTGAATTCATTGATGGCGTTATGTTGTAGCGCCTTGACCATGTCTGCTACAAATCGCTCCGAGTGCAAATAGACCACTTGTGCTGTCGGTTTTTGCGCAATGATTAGATTGCCAACAGCATGCATCAGGTGCGTCTTACCAAGACCTACACCACCACAAATAAATAACGGGTTGTATGCTTTTCCATGGTTTTCAGCAACTTGTAACGATGCCGCTCGCGCCAGCTGATTGGATTTCCCTTCGACGAAACTCTCAAACGTGAAATCCTGCTTGAGTCCGTTCACTCGCTTTCCAGCCGGTTCCGCTTTTTTGACTTGGATCTCAGACGGTATCCGAGGAGTTGGTTGAGCTTTCGCGGTTGCTAAACTACCTATCCCCATAGACACCTTGATACTGCTCGTTCCCGACAACTGATCGAGAATTGCCCGGATTCGGCTACCGTATTTATCGCGAATCCAATCCAGCACAAAACGGTTAGGTGCAAGGATCTCCAGCCCGTGCTCAAGTTCGACGGCCTGTAAGGGTCGAATCCAAGTGTTGAACTGCTGCGGCGTAAGCTCTCTTTCAAGCTGAATCAGGCACTGCTGCCAAATGGAATGCTGCACGTCGTCTTGCTATTTTGGTGTGTCGTTCGGAAGGAGCCGGGCGAGTGTATACGCCTTCAAAGACCTTATCCACAGGCCCCAAAACAGTTGCTGAAAACCCAACAAACGTTGACATATTTCCGATACTTACCTACCATCACGCGCCGTTCTAGCGCGCACGGCCGCCAACTAAACTCATAGATGGACTCACGATGAAAAGAACATTTCAACCCAGCCGCCTTAAGCGCGTCCGTAATCATGGTTTCCGTGCCCGCATGAAAACCAAAGGCGGTCGGCGTGTTTTGAAAGCTAGACGCGCGCGCGGCCGGCTGCGATTGACCCCCTGAGAACAGACATTGGCGGGAACGACCCAAGTCCAAGCTCAAGCACGCTGCGTCCAGCCCAGCGCCTACGCGCTTCAGCTGATTTCACAGCCCTTCTTGAGGGCGGGCACCGATACAACGATGCCCGTTTCGTCATTTACTACCGACCAAGTACGGCTCAAAGTGACCGACTAGGTCTCGCGGTCAGCAAGCGCGTCGCCAAGAGAGCCACCCGTCGCAACCAGTTGAAACGGCTTCTGCGCGAGACGTTTCGTACCGTGGGCCGACACCTGCCGCCCTTGGATATTTTTGTGCTGCTCAAACCAAGCGCCGCTCTGGCCGAAAGACACGAATTGCGCGCGAGCATTACTCAAGCTTTCGAAGCCTTGAACGCTCAACAACCTCGCCACCCTTCGTCAAGAAAACGATAAAAAGTATTTCCCCACACCATGGAACATATACGCCTGCTACTGATCGTGGCCCTCTCGTTCACGGGCTTTCAGCTTTGGGAAGCCTGGCAGAGAGACTATCCACCGCCACCCTCGGCGCCGGTAACCGCTAACTCCGAAAGTTCGGCACCGTCAACTGCGCCACCGTCTCCCACCGTTGTTGTCGATAGCCCGACAATCGCCTCTATACCAAGCGCCACGGCAGCATCGCTGCCGGCCGCGACCGCGAAAATCATTAGCGCTAAGAGTGACCTATTTGAAATCCAGATTTCTACAGCCGGCGGCACACTCGAAAGCGTTTCACTTCTCGGCTATCCCACCAGCACGGCGGCCGGCGCACCGCCCGTCGAACTGCTCGGAACAGATGCTACCCGGGTATTTATTCAGGAAAGCGGCCTGACCGGATCTGAGAACCTCCCGACCCACCACGCCGTCTACACCACGGACGCGGATTCCTACACGCTCGCCCCCGACGCAGAGCAGCTTGTCATCCCCCTGCACTGGATCGCACCGAACGGCGTCACGGTTGAAAAACGCGTCATTCTTACGCGCGGCAGTTACACGATAAACATCGAACACGATGTCGCTAACAACAGCAGCGAGCCGCTGCGTGCGCATCTGTACGAACAGCTCAAGCGTAACGATGAATCGTCGCACCGTGGCATGGTCTACACCTTTACCGGCCCCGCTTTGTCGACACCGGAAAAGCGCTTTGCCAAATTCAAATTCAAAGACATCAAGGAAAACCCCATCGCTGTCAGCGCAGAAGGCGCCTGGGTCGGGATTATTCAACATTATTTTGTAACGGCGCTGATTCCGCCGCCCGATGTTCCCTATCACTTCTACTCAAAAATCCTTGACGAAACACATTACCTGGTCGGATACCAAGGCCCGGAAGTCGCCGTTGCACCAGCGACTAAGCAGACCTTGTCGAGTCAGGTTTACATCGGACCGAAACGCCACGACATCATTTCAGCCGTTGCGCCAGGACTGGAACTTAGCGTCGATTTCGGCGCGCTGTGGTTTATCGCCAAGCCCCTGTTCATGACCTTGCGCTACATTCATGACCAGACCGGCAATTGGGGTTTTGCCATCATTCTTGTTACTTTGTTACTCAAAGTCATGTTCTTCCCGCTATCCGCCGCCGGTTATCGATCGATGGCTAACATGCGTCGTGTCCAACCGCGCATGCTGGCGCTGCGCGAGCGTTTTGCCGACGATCGCGCCCAGCTCAATCAAGCCATGATGAAGCTCTATAAGGACGAGAAGATCAATCCGCTCGGAGGCTGTCTGCCGATCGTGATCCAGATCCCGGTCTTTATTGCGCTCTACTGGGTGTTGCTCGAAAGCGTCGAAATGCGGCAAGCGCCGTTCATCTTGTGGGTTCATGACCTGTCGGAGAAGGATCCGTTTTTCGTCTTGCCGCTGCTAATGGGCATCAGCATGTGGGCGCAACAGAAACTCAACCCTGCACCCATCGATCCGATGCAGGCCAAAGTAATGCAGTTCATGCCGATCATGTTCACGGTGTTTTTCGCGTTCTTTCCGTCCGGTCTGGTGCTTTACTGGTTCGTGAACAATATGCTGTCTATCGCGCAACAGTGGCAGATCACGCGCGCGATAGAGGCCAAAGCACACTGAGATTCGCATCCATGACGGCGACCGACACCATCGCCGCCATCGCCACTGCTCACGGCCATGGCGCCCTGGGCGTCGTGCGCGCCTCCGGGCCCGCCGTAGGGCAGCTTCTCACCGCGCTCATTGGCATCATCCCTACGCCGCGCCAGGCAATCTATCGCCCGATCCGCAGCGCCGCCGGCGAAACCATCGACGCCGGATTGATCCTGTATTTCCCAGCACCGGCGTCCTTCACCGGTGAAGACGTGTGTGAGTTTCACACCCACGGTAATCCACTGGTCATGCAGGATTTACTGCAAGAATTGTGTCGCCTGGGCGCGCGTCCCGCACGCCCGGGGGAGTTCTCGGAACGCGCGTTCCGCAACGGTAAACTCGACCTTGCCCAGGCCGAAGCCATCGCTGATTTGATCGAAAGTCGCTCTCTTCGCGCAGCTCGCTCGGCCTTGCGCACACTGCAAGGCGAGTTCTCGAAGCGCATTCACGCCATCGTCGAGGCCCTCATTACCTCGCGCGTCGCGTTCGAAGGCGCGATTGACTTCCCCGACGACCTCCCCGGCGACGCCCTCGCGGCTACCGAGTACCCAAGGGTCGTCGCCAATCGCGACCAGATCCACGCCTTGCTCGCTAGCGCGCGCCAGGGCGCACGCCTGCATAGCGGCGCAACGGTCGCCATCGTTGGCGCCCCCAACGTTGGCAAGTCAACCTTACTGAATCGCTTGGCTGGTGCCGATAAAGCTATCGTCAGTGCCCTCCCTGGCACGACCCGCGATATCATTGAGGTCGATACATTGATCTGCGACGTGCCGGTACGCCTTTGCGACACCGCCGGTCTGCGCCCGACCCAAGATCCCATTGAGCAAGAGGGCATACGCCGCGCTAGCCAAGCAATCAGCGGCGCCGATCTCATTGTGCTCATGACCGAAGATCCGACCGTGGGACCGCTTGCCGCGCACCTCGACGCGCTTGGCCAGTGCGTGCCTTTGCACACCCGTGTGTTGATCGTGCACAACAAGATCGACACCGATGGCCGGCCCGCTGCCCACATTTCGAGGCCCGATGCAGAACACGTTTTCATCTCCGCCCGTGATGGTACCGGCGTGGATCTGCTCGTAGAAACCCTCGGCGTCCTGCTTGGTATCGAAACAAGTGAAGAAAGCGAATTCGTTGCGCGCAGTCGTCATCTCGATGCGCTTGAACTCGCCAGTGCCGAGCTTGCACCGCTCACTCTGGCGCTCGCCACCAACGCCCCGGAACTTGCCGCAGAAGGCCTGCACCGCGCCGCCGACGCCTTGCATTCCATTATCGGCGGTGGCGGCAGTGAAGCCTTGCTGGGAGAAATTTTTTCGCGCTTCTGTATTGGAAAATGACCAGGCCTCGTTCCACCGCGTACCCCGCTGCGGCCATCGCGACCCTCGAGCCCGCCCGTCTGCTCGTCATTACTTTGAGCAACATCGGTGACGTAGTGTTGACCACGCCGGTGTTGGAAGCCCTGGCCGGCCATTTCCCCAACACATTTATCGACATTTTTGCCGATGCGCGCTCTGCCCAGCTGCTGGCCGCCGCGCCCTATGTGGGCGACATCTTCCTCTACAACAAGCGCGCCGGCTGGCGTGAGCGTTGGCGCTTACTGCGTGCTCTGCGTCGCCGCCGTTACCGACTGGTAGTCGACCTTCGCAGCTCCATCGTTGCCTATCTGCTGCGCGCCGAGCAGCGCCTGTGTAAAGCAGGTCGCCGTCGCCCCGGCCTGCATGCCGCCGAAGAACATTTCGCCACCCTGGCGCCGCTGCTTGCGCAGCGTGTGCCACCGCCGTGTCGCTTGCATGTCACCACCGCAGATCGCGAATTGGCTACCCAGTTACTTGCGCCGCTGCCCGGTGAACGCTGGCTCGCGCTCGCGCCGGGTGCCAATTGGCCGGGGAAAAAATGGCCGCGCGATCACTATCGCGCCTTGCTCACCCTCGCCGCGAAGTCCTTCGACGGCACAATCATCCTCGGTTCGCAAACCGACGCAGAGGATGCGCGGTCGATCGTGAGCGATGCCCTGCCCTACGTGATTACCGCAGGTACCACCGAACTGCGTACAGCTGCGGCGGTACTCGCGCGCGCGCGAGCCTTTGTCGGCAATGACTCTGGTTTGGGCCACATCGCCGCCGCGATGGGTATTCCTACGCTCACCCCCTTCGGCCCTGGCGACCCGACGCGCTATCGACCATGGGGCCCACGCGCATGTGTCGTGCAGGCACCGCAGGACAATCTGGCCTTGCTTACGCCGCAAAGCGTGTGGTCAGCGCTCGAAGCTTTGCTCGATCAGGAACACCGGACGTCTTGAATGCGCACCGCTTTAATCGCCGAACAAACCCAGCGCCGCCAGACGTGACCATACGATTTCGACACTGATCGAGCCGAGACAATCGCCGCTACGCGCGCCGGCATAGCGCGGTTCGTAATCGACACAGGCGATCACATGGGCGGCCTGACCAAGCGCATGATTACGCCGCCAGTCACTCGGTCCGAATAAACCCAACACCGGAATGCCAGCGGCCGACAGCACATGCATCGGCCCCGAGTCATTGGTCACGGCACAGGCCGCGTGGCGACCCAGCTCGGCGAGCTCGGCCAGCGTGAAAACATCGGTCGCATCGATGCCGCCGCTGCGTGCAAGTTCGCCATTGCGCGCCCGATCGGGGGCCGCGCCGAGCCAAACCACGCCTTGTCCTGCGGCCAGCAAGCGCGCGGCTAACGCCGCAAAATGCGGCCAGATCTTTTCCGGCCGGCCGGCACTCGCGCCCGCATGCAGCAGCACGAAGGGCCTGGTGCTCAAGCCGTGGGCTTGACGCCACACACGCACTTTCTGCCGCGCCGCCTCGTCGCAGGGCAAGCACGGCCGGTCGGCGACATCGGTGATGCCGACGCTCGCCAGCACCGCGCACAACCGTTCGAAGATATGGCATTGGCCCGTCCAGGCATCGGCTGGATGATGGGTATAGGGAAAACGATTATGGTTGCCGACGCGCTCACGCGTACCCGACAATGCGCACCACAGCGCGGTGCGGTCATTGGCTTGTAAGTCGTAGATGCGGTCGAAGCGCGCGCCGCGCAAGAAACGCAGCACGGCAAGATTATTGCGCCACCCGGCGCGCGCGAAACTGGTCACGCGATAGCTTGGACTAGCGGCGAACAAAGGCGCGAAAGTCGGTGTGGTCAACAGCTCGAGCTCGTCGTGGGCATGATGACGCGCGATAGCTTCGAGCAAGGGTGTCGCCATCACGATATCACCGAGAGCCCCGAGCTTGATGACCAGTATCCTGTTCACGACACCGGCATCACCGTGCTCCCCATGACAATTTCATCCCAACAGATCATCGCTTTTCATTTCCATGCCTGGCGACGTGGCCTGGGTAATTTCGCGCTGTTGAGTCAGCGTCATTGTGTGGGCCAGATCGCGAGCATGCATCAGTCCGGCACCCATTGGCTGAAGTTCATGCTCGCCAATGCCCTAGCTTATCAATACGGCACGCCACCGCCGGCCTATAACCACGCCAACGACATAATCGGTGGTCCGCACGACCCGATCGTCCATGCCGCCCTGCCACGGCTGATCAGCAGCCATAGCATGCCCCATTCGCTGCTGCGCTTTGCCTGTGCGCAAAAGCTATTGGGTCTGCCGCGTTATCTAGTACTGGTGCGCGACCTGCGCGCCTCGCTGGCTTCGAACTATGTGAAATGGTGTCAACGTTATGGCGTCGATTTCAGTACCTATCTGCGTGGTGACGTGGCCGGACGCCGTTATAACAGCGACATCTGGTGGACACTACGCTTCATGAATGCCTGGGGAGACGCCGCCGCGCGCGTGCCGCAACGCATTACTGTACTGCGCTATGAAGATTTGCAGGCCGACGCCACGGGCGAGCTCACGCGTGTTGCCACCCACTTGCGGCTTGACTTGAGCGCGGCGGCCATTGCCCACGGTGTCGCGTTAGCAGACAAATCGAGCATGGCGAAGCGCGACGATCCCCGCCGCCCGCCCGGCGCGGTGCGCGTGACAGGCGACGAACTCATGCCCGTCTACAGCCGTGCCGATCGCGCCTTCGTCAGCGCCGTGTGTCAGCGTTGCCTGCGTCACGACTTCGGTTACGACTACGCCAGCTCGGACTAACGCGCGACGTCCCGATACACCGCTAGCGTCGCGTGCTGTAGTGCCTCGACCGTATAGGGGTGCTCGCGGGGTACCGGCTGAGGTGCGGCGAGCAGGGCGGCGATCCGCGCCGCCGCGCCCGTGATATCGCCTTTGTTGACTAGGCCCTGGGGATAGAGCCCGCGCAGAATTTCACCGGTGCCACCATAGTCATACCCCACCACCGGTGTGCCGACGCTCAGTGCTTCGATGGTGGTGCGGCCAAACGCCTCGGGTTCGGTGGTCAACGAACAGGCAATGCTCGCTATCGACAATAACTCGCGCAGATCATTGCGCTGGCCAAGAAAGCTCACGTCTGCGCCCAAATCCAGCGCCGCGACACGCGCCCGCAGTTCGTTCTCGAACGCGTGTTTACGCGGATGAGCAGCGCCGGCGATGAGTCCGTGCACGGCCAGGCCCCGTTTGCGCAATAAGGCAATGACTTCGATAAAGTCCAGCTGCCCTTTCCAGCGGGTCAGGCGTGCCGGCAGAATCAGCAATGCTCGACCGGCAAGCGTTGGGTGCTCGGCATGCCAAGCCGCCAGCCAGGTCGCCGCGGGTTGGAAGTCATAACAATAATCGGCGCGATCGACACCGCGCGGAATGACTACGATGCGCGCGCCATCGACGTGCGGATAGTTGCGGGTGATATAGCTGCGGATGAAATTAGAAATCGCGATCACGCGTTCGCCGCTGACCATGATGCGTGAGTAAGGATTGACGCTATAGGGCCCGTGGACGGTGGTAACCCAGGCCGGTCGTGTTGCCGCGTCGAGTCCGCGCAGCGCGAGGTGGCCTAGCCAGGCGGGCAGGCGTGAGCGTGCGTGTACAACATCGACCTTGTTGGCGCGCAGGTAATCGCGCAAGACGCCGATGTGGCGCAGGCTGGCTAGCCGTTTCTCACCGATGGCAAGGCTCATATGTTCGGCGCCGCAGGCCGTCAGCTCCGGCAGCAGACGGCCACCGGCGCTGACTACGATGGCGCGGTGGCCGGCGGCGCGCAGGGCCTGGGCAATCTGGAGGGTGCCGCGCTCGACACCGCCAACGTCGAGTTGCGGTAACAGTTGTACGACCGTCAAGCGGCGGCTCATGCCACGCTCACCAAGGCTGGCCAACGCGCCAGGATAAGATCCGCGACGCGCTCGGCTTCGCGCAGCAAAACCGGCGCCGCCGCTGACCCGCGCGCGGCATCCGCCAAGGACATCACTCGCCCACGCGCGCGCAAATCAGCGGCGATGGCGGTGATGCGATCCACACGCCGCGCCGGCACCTCCAGCACGCCTACATGCGCACCGGCGCTGAGGGCCTCGTAGATCATCGAAACGCTATCGGCGCTGACCCACGCCTGGGTCGCGCGCGCCAGCAATGCCGGCAGCCAATCCGGTGGCGCATCGCGATGGCTAACAAACGCCACATTGCTCATGGCGGCCAGGCGCACGGTCAGTGCCGGCGGCGATCGTCGCGAATCGCTCACCACCCAGCGCATGCCCGGCACGCTCGCCAGCAGCTGGGCTAGCTGCGCGAATATCGCTTCGTTGTCCCAGTCGTGATGGGCGGAAGGTCCGCCAAGCAGGATGACACCGAGATCCGTCTCGCGTATCGCTGCCGGCCGCATGGGATTCAGCGGCCCATCGCTCACGATCACCGTCTCGGTCGGTAGCACGCCATCATGGCGGGGAATAATGCATAGGTCGAAACAGCGTTGCGGTAGTTGCGGACGCATGATGAAGACGGTACGTCCGCCACGGGCACGGCGCGCGGTGAGTAAGGGCCAGCCGCAGGTACGGCCGGCGCCAACGATCAAATCGGGATCGGGCAGCTCAGCCTGGGCCGGCAGGGCGGAAGACAGGAAATCGAATAAGCGCCGCAGCGGCGACGGCACGATAGGCAGCACGTAGTGATCGAGCGCCACGCGCTCCTTCAGCGCCCCGACCAAGCCTTCGCACTGGCGCTCATGACCGCGTTTGCCGTCAGTCCACTGCCACACCACCACGGCGCGCGTCATGGTCCCGACCGCGCGCGGTGCGTCTCAGTTGACCAGGGTCAGCCACTCCGCCGGGCACTTGCGCCGGCCTTCGACCAGGTCCAGATAGATGCTTTGCAACTTCTGCGTGACCGGACCGATCGAACCCGCGCCGATGCGGCGGTTGTCGAGTTCGCGAACGGGCGTGACTTCGGCGGCGGTGCCGGTGAAGAAGCATTCGTCGGCGATGTAAACCTCATCGCGGGTGATGCGCTTCTCTTCCACGGCGATGCCTTCCTCCCGTGCGATTTGCATGACGGTGTCGCGCGTGATGCCTTCCAGCACCGAGGTGATGGACGGCGTATAGAGCTTGCCACGACGCACGATGAAGATGTTCTCGCCACTGCCTTCGGCGACCATGCCGTCGGCGTCGAGCAACAGCGCCTCGTCGTAACCGTCACGCGCTGCTTCCTGCAGAGCGAGTATGGAATTGATGTAGTTACCGCAGGCTTTGGCGTGGGACATGACGCTGTTGACCAGGTGCCGGGTGTAGGACGAGGTCTTGATGCGGATGCCCTTGGTGAGCGCATCGGCGCCGAGATAGGCGCCCCAGAACCACGCTGCCACGGCGACGTGGGTGGAGAGATTTTGCGCATGCAGGCCCATGCCTTCCGAGCCGTAATAGGCCAGCGGGCGGATGTAGGCGGTCTCGAGTTTGTTGTCGCGCACGCTGGCGATGCAGGCGTCACGAATTTGTTCATGGCTGAAGGGCATCTTCATCTCAAGGATGTGGCAGGTGTCGAACAGGCGCTGCACATGGCAGTCAAGGCGGAAGATGGCGGTGCCGCGCGCGGTCTTGTAGGCGCGGATACCCTCGAACGCGCCCATGCCGTAATGCAGTGAGTGGGTCAGGATGTGGACGTTGGCATCGCGCCACGGCACCATCGCCCCATCCATCCAGATCACTCCATCGCGATCGGCGTAACTCATGTGCTTTCTCCTGCGTCCGAATTTCAAGCCAAGACAGTGGTCCAGATCTGCCGAACTTCCTGGCGCTGGGCTTGAAACTGCCGCGCGTCGACCAGCCCGTCCTGCTGTTGCA
>JANMJF010000072.1:0-1580 GCA_031371245.1 Pseudomonadota bacterium
GTGTGGCCGGCATCCTGGCGATCTGCGGTGGCAGTTGCGCATGCAGCACCTGCCACGTCTATATCGACTCGGCCTGGGCCGAACGCGCCGGCGCGCCCAGTGACATCGAGGACTCGACCCTGGAGCTGGCCTACGAGCGCAAGCCCAACAGTCGGCTGTCCTGTCAGATTGAAGTCAGTGACGCGCTGGATGGTCTGGTGGTGCATGTCGCGCAGAACGACGGCTAAGACGCCGGCCATGGCCGCGCGCTGCACACTACTGGCGAATCCCGCCATGGCCTGTGGCTAAGCCCGTGCGCGAACTGCATGACTTCCAGCGTTCCAGCTCGGCGCACCGGGTGCGCATTGCGCTGGCATTGAAGGGGCTGGACTACACGGCGATACCCGTCGCACTACAGGCCGGCGAGCATCTTGAAGCGGAATATCGCAGCCTCAATCCGCAGGGTCTGGTGCCGGTCTACAGCGACCAGCAGATCTTGCTGAGCCAATCGCTGGCGATCATCGAATACCTCGACGAGGTATTTCCCGAGCCCGCACTGTTGCCAGCCAGTGCCGTCGAACGCGCCCGCGCGCGGCAGTTCGCGCTGTTGATTGCCGCCGATCTGCAACCATTGACGGCCTTACGCGTGATGAGCTATCTGCGCGACGCGGCGCGCATGGACATCGTGGCGCGCAGACGCTGGTTCAACTATTGGTTGATGGAAGGATTGGACGCCCTTGAGCTGTGGCTGACGGCGGCCGAGCGCGCGAGCCCGTTCTGTGTCGGCGCTGAACCTTCCATCGCCGACGTCTGTCTGGTGCCACAACTCGAAGTTGCGCGACGCGGCGGCATCGACATCGATGAGTTTCCGCGTCTGGCCGCGGTCGAGATCCGTTGCCTGGCTTTGCCGGCGTTTCACAACGCACGTCCTGCGGCCAACGCCGCGCTACCTTGAACTGCGGCGCCTTGCGCGCCACGGGGGGCCGTCGAAATGATCAACGATCACATTGAGCAGCGCTGGCTGGCGGCCTTCCGCCAAGTCTTTGAACTGTGCAAAGTGCAGGCCGGTGAACAGGTGGCGTTGCTGGCCGAGAGCCAGTCGCGGTCCTTGAACATCGAACTTGCGCGCCTCGCCCTCCAACAACTCGGCACCCATCCGGTGACGGTCACGGTACCGACCCCGGCACAGACTGCGCCGGTGCCGGTGCGCTCGACCGGTGCAAGCCAGGCCCTGCACGGCCAGAGCGCGGCATTGGCCGCGCTGAAGGCGAGTACGCTGGTGGTTGATCTCACCGTCGAAGGCCTGCTGCATGCACCGCAACTGCCAGACATTCTCGGCGCCGGTGCGCGCGTGTTGATGGTGTCGAACGAGCACCCCGACGCGCTCGAGCGGCTGGTGCCGGTGGCAGCCGACGAAGCCGTCGCGCGTGCCGCGATCAAAGCCTGTCGCGTGGCCAACACGATGCACGTGAGCTCGGCGGCGGGCACCGATCTGCGTATCGATTTGACCGACGCGCGCACCGGCGGCGTATGGGGTTGGGCCGACAAGCCCGGCATGGTGTCCCACTGGCCGGGCGGCATTGTCGTTAATTTTCCCAAGG
>JANMJF010000076.1:0-2024 GCA_031371245.1 Pseudomonadota bacterium
CCCCGAGCGGGGGGTGAGCCCCGGGGTTTCCCACACAGCCTGTGGAAAACCTGTGTCCGGGACTGTGGTTTGGGCTGCTAACCGCCCCGGCCGTCGCCTCCAGGCCCGGATCGCCGCGCCAGAAAATCTGCCTCGCTGTAGAGCCGGATACAGATGCCGGCTGATTCGCGGCCACAGCGTCCGCTGCGCGGGTCGGCATTGGCCTGGGGGATCTTCGCGACCGGCACTTGCTGCAACTTACGACGCGGACTGTAGCGGCTGATACGAGCCAGCCCGGTGTCGATCACATGACGCACACGCGGCACCGTCAACGAGGTCTCGGCAACATTGGTGGCGAGGATCAGCCGGCGCCGCGGACCGGGCTCGAAAATGCGTGCCTGGCGGGCCGCGCTGAGGCGCGCGTAGAGCGTGAAGATGTCGGTGTTTTCGAAGTGGGCGCGACCGATGCGCTGCGCGACAGCGCGGATCTCACGCTCGCCGGGCAGGAAGACCAGCACGTCGCCGCGCGCCTCGGCGTCCAGTTCACGGACCGCCGCGACGATGGCTTCGTCGATATCGACTGCATCTTCGTCATCGGCTGGCGGCGGGCGGTAACGGATCTCGATAGAGTGGGAGCGATCGGGAATGACATAGCTCACAGCATCGTCGAAGAAGCGCTCGAAGATGCCGGCATCGATAGTGGCCGAGGTCAGGATCAGTTTCAGATCCGGTCGCGCCGCCAGCATCTGTTTGAGATAGCCGATCAGGAAATCGACATTCAGCGAGCGCTCGTGCACCTCGTCGATGATCAGCGTGTCGTATTGTTCGAGGCGCGGATCGCGGTGGATCTCATTCAAGAGAATGCCATCGGTCATGAGCTTGACCCGTGTCACGGGCTCGAGGTTATCGTCAAAACGCACACAATGACCAACCAGCCGCCCGAGCGGAGTGGCGGTCTCCTCCGCCAGGCGGCGGGCGATGGCGCGGGCAGCGATACGACGCGGCTGGGTATGGCCGATGCGGCCGGCCACGCCGCGGCCGAGGCGCAGACAGAGCTTGGGTAATTGAGTCGATTTGCCACAGCCGGTTTCACCGCTGACGATGACGACCTGATGGCGCTCGATGAGCGCCGCGATGGCATCGGCATGAGCACTGAAGGGTAGTTCGGTGGGAAACTCAAGACGCATGGTCAGTGCGGCGCGCGCCTCACGCACGCGGCGCGAGCACGCCAGCTGGTCTTGCAGTTGGCGCAGGCTGCGTTCGACCGTGGCCGGCCGCAGCCGCCGGCCACGGCCGCGCAGCTTGCGGCGCAGCGCTTGAATGCCCCGGGCAAGTACCTGTCGATCGAATATCAAGCAGCTGCCGAGTTCAGCGTCGAGCGCACGCAGCGCATCGCGCCAGGCAACTGCGGCAGGCATTGCCGAGCCGTCGGCGGGTGTCATGGAAAACTCACAGCTTGGTCGTCAAGCACTCAGTATACCCACCCCTCGCAGGCCTCGTTACAGCGCGCTTGCCTGGCTGCGCTATCTTTATTAATCCTAATCGCGCTGCTAACATGCGAGCGCTTTTTAAGGTAAAGCACAACCTCAAATGAGAAAAGCCTTTGAGCGTCTTAAGCTTCGACATCTCAGGATCGCAGATCGACGGGGCTAGGGACTATCAGGAAGACGCCTTCCTGATAACGCATCTAGGCGACGCCGATGCTGACTCTGCCGGCTCCATGGTCATCGTGGCGGACGGCATGGGTGGCCATGCCGCCGGCAATGTCGCCAGCAATATGGCAGTGCAAACCTTCAACCGCCACCTGTCCAAGAATTTCCCGAACGAAAATATTTCCAGCGTCCTCTACGAGGCGGTGTTGCAGGCTAATGGCTCGATCACCGCGACGGTGTCGGAGACCGCCGCGCTGAAGGGCAGTGTGGCGGGAAACTCCAGACACATGGGCAGCGCCGCTCGCGCCTCGCGCACGCGGCGCGAGCGCGTCAGCTGGTCTTGCAATTGGCGCAGGCTGCGTTCGACATAGCCCGGGCGCAGGCGCCGGCCAC
>JANMJF010000150.1:0-2970 GCA_031371245.1 Pseudomonadota bacterium
GCGCGCTGTTGAGGCTTTGTCGAGGCCGGTCACGCTGACGGCGATCAAGTCTGCGCCAGCACTCGCTGATTTTGTGCTGTTACGTCAGGGACGCTTGTCGGTGATGCCGGTGACGCAGGCGCAATGGCACGCGGTGTTGCAACTGCGCTAGTCGCCCGCTGCCGCATTTTGTTGGTGCGCCGCTGCCAGGCCTTCACGGCCCAGTTCACGCTTGATTTCGATGAACGGATTCAGCTTGCCCATCACCCTGGCGGGCAAGTTCGGACGCGCCGTCCTCAAATCTGTTGGGGCAGGCGCTTCCGCACCTTCGCCCGTTTCTTCTGCCATGTTGCACCTGTTCCTCAGAGAACCGTTGTCTAGAACCAAAAACCGGGCCACAAGGGCTCAGTTTCCTGATACCACAACGCATTGTGCCCGTCAGGCGGTTGCTGCTTCCTGCCCCTCGTGCTCGTCTTGCTGACCCGCCATGCTTTGGGCCAGGTGTGCCAACGCGTATTCCAGCTTGCGCGACCACTCCGGGACTTCGTGGGCGTAGAAGGCCTTCAACTCGTCGCGCCGGTCCAGCACCCGGTCGCCGATCGAGAACAGCAGGATTTCAAGCGCGGCGCGCACCGCTGGCGTGCACTTCTTGGAAAAAGCGCGAAGCCGTGTTCAGCCAGAGCACCTTGGTGCCACCGATTTGCTAGACCTCGAAGAACGTGCTGCCGGGGATCGATCGCTTGGCGACCTTGTAGGGCTTGCCACCCAGCTCGGCTTCGATTTCGCGCTGCGCCTCTTCGGTCGTTGTGCCCGTTGCTGCCGCGCGCTTTTCCGCTTCTTGCTCCAGGCGCTTGCGTCCCTGCTCGGCTCGTTTTTCAGCGACGGGCAGCGGCACGACCTTCGCTATCTTGGCCGCCTGCTCCATGCCTGCTCAGAAGCCCGCTTGCCCGCGTCGTCCTTGTCTTGTTCGCCGACTAGGCTGGTTTTCTCCTCGCGAAATTTCTTGCGCAGCTGCTCCAGGGCTTTCTCGACGCCGTTTTCCTTCAGGATTTTCCAGATGCGCTCTGACACGCCGACGCGCTGCTTCGAAGTCGGAACATTGAATTCCTCGTCCAGGCTGGCGTCGAAGTCGACTTCGATCTTGAAGTAGCGATCGTTGTTGACGAAGGTCGTCAGCGGCGAGTAACGGACGACTTCCATGACGCGCCCCATGCGGGCGATGATGAAGCCGTTGTATTCCTTGAGGATAGCGAAGCGTTCATTGGCGTTTTGCCGGTTGCACCATTCGTCTTGTCGATTGAGCCGAACGACGCTGGCATAAAAGGCGCAACTCGATCAGGCCAAGCAACGGCTCCCATAGCTTTCCCGCCGGGTCGTTGGGCTCAGTACCGCGCCGGGCCTGTATCCCCGACCAGCGGACTGGTGCGGTCAGTCGTCGAACAATCCGGCGACGGTTTTCATGGGCAGGAACAGGCGGCGAGGCTGCTCGTGCAGCGGCAGGAAGCCGAAATGCCGGTAGAAGGCTTCCGCTGCATCGTCTTTGGCATCGACCAGCACGGCCATCGCCGCGATGTTCGCGGCGGCTTCCAGACTGCGGCGCAGGGCGTCCATCAGCAAGAACTGACCGATGCCCCTGCCCTTCATGCTTTGGTCAACGGCCAGTCGGCCGAGCAGCGTGATCGGCAACTGCGGGTAGCGCGGCAGTTTCTTGGCCAGGCTGTCGGGCAGTTCGCTGGCGTTCACCAGCGACGCTGACAACGTGTAGTAGCCGAGCACCCTGTTGTCGGGCGCTACGGTTAGGACGAAGGGCGCGGCAACGCTTTTTTCGGCGTCCTGGCGGGCCTGCTGTTGGAGGTAGCGATCCAATGCCGCGCTGCCGCAGCCGAACGCGGTGCGGTCGTGGGTTTTGCCGAGCGCCTCAATCCGATATGGCGTGGCGGGCTTAGGCAATCACAGCCCCATCTGTTTGCGGTAGGCCGCTGCGGCCTTGCGCAGACGCGCATTGGGCGGCGGCGGATTGAGCAGGGCACTGACGAACGCAATCTGTTCGGTGCGGCTCAAGCGGATGGTCTCGTGTTCCTGGATGACGCGACTGGCCGCTTCCTGGGCACTGGCCACCACGAATTCACTCAGGGTGCGCCCAGACAGGGTGGCGGCCTGCTGCAACATCGTCTTCTGTTCGACCGAGATGCGGGCTTCCAGGCGTGCGCCCCGCGACTTGCCGGTGGTTTCCGGCGTGGTGGTTTGCATGGCGCGTCTCCTTTGGGGGGCGGGTTGATTCCCGGCACGGCTTCAATGTACGCCAAATGTACGGACAACGCAAAAAGTTCCTGGGCGTCTCCCCTCGCGTGATCGCCAGTGCCAGGTGCTACGCGCTGCGAGCGCCGAGCACCCCAGGCGAAGCCTCTGCGCGGCAGGGGTGTCCCTCGGCAATCTATCCGGGTCACATCCGTCCAGGCTCACGGCTGCGCCGTCAGCCTGTGCGGCAGCCAGTCAGCGCTTCAGCAGCCGGGTTGCGGTCGGCCCTTCAGGCATGACGCCGAGGTCTGGTGCTCCGGTTCGGATGCGCATAGCTCGGCCGGCGTTGCGATACGTGGCGGGCATTTGGTGGGGTTGCAACTCAATCGACTCAAGCGCGCACTGGCGCCTTGATTGCGGCGCGCGCGGTGAGATCTGGAACGGCATACGCAATCACCAGGCCGCCGGCTATCTGCGTCAGATGCACACTGGCGATCACGTTTTCATTTATCACACGGGCAAGGAAAAGCGCATCGTCGGCATAGGCGAAGTGCTGGCAGAGAGTTTTCCCGACCCGGAAGATCCGAGCGGACGTTTTGTCGCCGTGATAGTGCGCGCTGTTGAGGCTTTGTCGAGGCCGGTCACGCTGACGGCGATCAAGTCTGCGCCAGCACTCGCTGATTTTGTGCTGTTACGTCAGGGACGCTTGTCGGTGATGCCGGTGACGCAGGCGCAATGGCACGCGGTGTTGCA
>JANMJF010000545.1:0-3747 GCA_031371245.1 Pseudomonadota bacterium
GCATCGGCAGCACCGAAGGGCGGTACTGGGCGACCATGATAAGCGGGATAATCGGCGCGCACCTCACGCAGGAACCCGCTCAGGCGCGCACAGCGCGTGCAATCGAGGTTGAAAATCTTGATCAGGGCGGCTGTGCTCATCGCCGCCATGATACGGACGAAGTCACCGCGCTTCGAGCTGTGGCTCGAGATCAGCCACGCCCTGCTCGGGCGCGAATGGCACACAGCAGCCGTTGCGCATCGACCCCCATGATTTTGATCATGGGGTGGGCTGGCGCAAATGCTCGCGAAACTGCTCGAAGATGTGCTTGAAGGTCGCGGTGAAGACCGCCGGCTCACGCGCCAGCCATGGCACAATTTCCGCCACTGACCACCAGCCGCCAGCAGCGATCTCGCGCGGATCGGGACGCGGTTCACCAGCGGTATATCCCACATAAACACGCACGAACTCGTGACCTGTCGCAGGCGCGGCCGGCAGGTCACAAAACTGACGAAGCGCCACATCATGCAAAGCAAGTTCTTCGCCGAGCTCACGCTGCGCGGCGGCGAGGTAGTCCTCACCACTATCGACATGGCCCGCAGCCGAGGTATCCCACAAACCGGAATCGACATCCTTATGCTCGGAGCGGCGCTGCAGATAGAGGCGGCCCCGTTTGTCCAGGATCAGCATGTGCACGGCACGATGGCGCAGACCTCGAGCATGGACTTCGCTACGCGGCGCGCTGCCGATCACGTTATTGTCGGCATCGACGATGTCGATTATTTCGACCGTCGCCGCGCCCTCGTCTGCCCGCTGCAAAGTCATCGGCACATCCTTGCCGAACAGCGTTCAGCGTGTAGGTGAAAAAGTGTAATGCGCCACCGCGAGCAATTCTGCCCCGGCATGCAGCGCTTAACGATACGACTGAGATCAGTCGACGCTCGTGTCCTGCTCAAGCTCGTTTTCGCTGACCACGCGGTTGCGGCCGCTGGACTTGGCCCGATACAACGCGCGGTCGGCATCACGGATCAAGGCCTCACCGGCGGCGAGATCCGTCGGGATGGTGGTGGCAACGCCAAAGCTCGCCGTGGCATTGGCCTTGAGCGGTGAGCCGGTATGCGCGATGGCGAGTGCGTCGAACGCGGCGCGGGCATTTTCGGCCAGGCGCATGGCCGCACCATGGTCAGTATTGGGCAGCACCAGCGCGAACTCCTCGCCGCCGGTACGTGCCGCGAGGTCACCGCCGCGCCGGCAGAAACCGACCAGCGCATGGGCAAAGGCCTTCAGGCATTCGTCACCGGCCTGATGCCCGTAGGTGTCGTTGTATTGCTTGAAGTAATCGATATCGCACAGCACCAGCGAGATTTGGCTACGCTCGCGAAAGGCGCGGGAGATCTCCTGGTTCAGACGTCTATCGAAATAGCGACGGTTGGCGATGTCAGTCAGGCTGTCAGTGCCGGACATGCGCTCGGCCTTGTCGCGCGAAGCGCGCAGCACCCGCTCGACATCCATGCGCCGTTCGAGTTCGGCGACGGTTTTCTCGGCCTGCACCGCCAGCTGCGCCGCCAGCAATGAGTTCTCGACCCGCAAACGGATCTGGTTGGCCAGCACGCGGCGAGATTGTGTCATGACCACCGCCTGATGGATGTAGAGCAACAGTAAGGCCACGCCCAGCGCGTAGTAAGGGGTGCTATGGGTGACGGCGATCATGGCGAGATTGGCGAGTGCGATCGGCATCACCATCGCAACTACCGCCGCCACACTCATACTGTAGGAACCGAATGCCGACAGTGCCATGCCGGAGGCGAGCATCACGGCCGTGAACAACAGCATGTCATCGGCACGGTGGATGACCACCAACGGCGCCAAGCCCCATAACACTCCGGTGGCGAACAACATCAGAAACAGCAGCCACGCCGGCCCGCGCCGCAAGCCCAGGCCATCGGCGCTGGGCTGGGCTAGCCACCAGCGCAGCACCAGTACGGCAGCCAGCGCCAGCCACCACCAAGCGGTATGCGGAGTAGCGGCGAAATGGCCAAAAAAGGCCGCGAACATCACGCCGACCAGGGCACTCGGCAAGCTCGACACGCGCACGTTCGCGAGCAGCAGTTGCCACTGCTCGCGCTTGACGTCGGCACGCGCGTCATGGACGAGAAGAGGGTCGGCGGCGCGCTTGTTGTCGTTCATGTCCTGGTCGCGCGTCGAGTACCGCGGTCGCTAGCAGCAATCGGACTTAGGCTGAATCTGCTTCGGCAGCTCAGGACTTGCCGTAACTAGTCGCGATACTGTCAAGCGGCGATTTCTGAATGCCGTGGTTCGGGATCGGATAGCGCAGGCCGTTGCGGTCGAGCGCCGCGAGGCCCGCCACCAGACCAGGCAAATAACTCGGCGGCAGTGCGATCAGCAATTCGTCGTCCAGCACACCGCCAAATTTGCGCTCGGCATAACACGGGATCGACACCGACGGCTCGCCCGTTGACAATGCGCGCCCCCACGAGTCAGCGCACGCGCTCTCGCCCACCACCGTGAACGTAAACTTGCGATAACCGGTGTACTGCAGGCCATTGATGAGCGTGATCATCTGACCCGGCGTGGCGTAGATCAGGCAGATGTCGGGATTGTCGAGACGCTTGGCGGTCAGCGGCGACACCGCGAGTGCCTGATAATCGCCGTGGGAAGCGCAGTTCATGGCGCCCTGATGGGCGGCGCTATCTTCAAGGGTGCCGTACCACACTCCCTTCATGCGCTCGCCACTGAGGAATTCCGCATCGCGCGGCGCGAGGCCAACCACCGCGCCACATTGTTGCCCCATGAGATTGTCCATGGTGATGCCGATGGTCCAGCCTATCCAACGTGCCTGGCCGACCACTTGATCGGTGGCCAGCTTCTCGGCCGGATCGGGCCGGCGGATACGCGGCACGGCCTCCATCTCGGCAACGCTGCGAAAGCGTTTCATACCGACCGCCATGGTCTTGAGCTTCAGATAGCGTGTCAGCCCGGTGGTTAGCGCCTCATAGTCGTAGTCAGTGACGTCGTTCCAACAATTGGCGGTGGTCATGGGCGTTCCTCAGGATTGAACTCGGGCGACGCCATTTTCAGCGACGGCCCAAAGGCGTTATCGTGCCATGACATTGCACCGATTGTAGCCACGCACAAAGGGGAGTCACCATGGGCACCGTAGCTTGCAAGATCACCGACGGCATTGCGACCGTCACTTTCACCAACCCACCCAAGGGTTTCCTGACCTCCGACATGGTGGCCCAAACCAGCGCCATCCTGAACGATCTGGAAAACAGCGACGAGGTCCGCGTGATCGTTTTCACCGGTGGTCTGCCGAACGTCTTCATTCGTCATTTCTCGGTCGAGGAGATCATAGAGATGACAGCCGGGCTGCAGGCGCGTCGCGCCAAGGGCCTGGCCGATCCGCGCTTCGCGCGCACACCCTTGCGCATGTTGTGGGAGAACATCGACAACTCGCGCAAGCCGACCATCGCCGCCATTAACGGCTACTGCGGTGGCGGCGGTTGCGAGCTCGCGCTAGCCTGCGACATCCGCCTGGCCGGGCCGGGCGACTACACCATCGGCCAGATGGAAATCCTGGTCGGCATCCTGCCGGGTGCCGGTGGCACCACCCGTTTAGCGCGCCTGGTCGGACCCGGCAAGGCCTTGGAGTGGGTGCTGCGGGGTCGCACCTTCGCGCCTGAGGAAGCCGCCGCCGTAGGCCTGGTCCATCACTATATCGACGGTGACGTGCTGGCCGCCGCCCAT
>JANMJF010000195.1:0-14227 GCA_031371245.1 Pseudomonadota bacterium
CCCAGGAATGCATTGACACTGTTGCTGCGTGCGCCGTGGTAGGGCGAGTATTCCGCGTTGTTGCGCAGGTATTCGTAGATCTTTGCGGGGCTGCCTAAGGCCTGGGCCTGGTCTTTCAAGGCTAGCGCATCGCCGCTCAGATATTGCACTTCCCGCGTTTCGCACAATTGCGGATCGGTGCCGCCACCGGTGCATGCAGCCCGCACGAGGCTGCTGCTGATCAACAGGGCGAAGCCCAACACGTAGTGAGTCATAGCCATGACTGCAAATCCTTTTGTAGTCGCTTAGCGGTAGTGCCGAGTAATGGTCTGAAACGTAGGTTCTAGTTCTCGCGTGGCCGGCGGGCCGGATAACGATAATTGTTGCCGTACGCCATGCAAACGCCGCAAGTCGGCGCCATGGACTCGCATGCGTCGTAATTCCGCCGCCACGACATTCAATGCGTCGGTCACGCGGGCTTGCGCGTCCTTGCCCGGCGCGCCGGAAGGCATAACACCTGTGGTGCGCAAACGCGCAGCGCTCGTCATCTGGTTTGCACTGAGGTTGGTTCCGCGTCTACTCAATGACCGCCGGTGCTCGGACACCCGCGCCAACACGTCGTCGATATAACCCATCACTACTGCCGAGTTGCTGGCCGTGCCGTGGTCGACCCACGAAACATCCGCAACCATTCGTGAGCTGCCTGCGGCGATTGATGGTGTCAAGGAGCGGCGCTTGCTCGTCACTGGATCGATGTTGGCGGCCGTGATTTGTAATTGCGGGGTGCTGGCTGAAGCACCCGTCGGTGGTGCCGGCACCGAGTGCCTATGGGGAAGAGTGTCATTCCGCACCGCTGCCTCTAGAGTACGCAGGCGGTCGTCGACGTCGGTCAAGGCCTGTCGCGCAACGGTCGAGGCGTTCAACACACGCTGGCGCTCGGCCGCCCGTGATTCCAGCAATGCGCGGGAAACCTGCCGCAATCGCTCGAGCTCCGCCGGCGCGAACATCTCGTCGGCAAGTGCGCATTCGATGATGCCTAGCGCAGCGACTAGCACTAACACTGCGAAACAACGCTCTGCGCGGAAAAAGGAATTATTCATCCTGTCATTCCTCCGGTTACCTGGTGCAAGCACCGCACTGTCCATAGTGCGGTATGGGATCCACTACGGGGCTATGTGGGTATCGCCCTCACGTGGGTGGCCAGCGCCGGCCAGATCAAAGAACAAATGCATTTCATGAGTGGCCCTGAGTCCCTGCCACCCATCGTCTGAGCGTCACTAACAACACGCCGGCAAAACTCACCAGTGCCCAAGGCGGTAACATGGGGACTTCTCCGCTGCCCTGACTAAGGACTGGGTTGCCGCTCAATTTCAGGCTGCTGAGCACGCTCAACGCGGCGAGCGGTGCGGTCGAAGTGATGTTGTTGTTGCGCAAGTCCAGAGTCGTCAGGTTGACGGCAAACTCCAGTCCGGTGAGATTGGTGATGCCAAGTCCGGCGGCATTCAGAGCAGTCAAACGCGCGAGTTCCGCGCGATCGATGGCATCCATGAGATTACGTCCGAGAGCGGCGTTCAGCGCGGCGCGCAACGATGGGTCGGTGATGGTCACCAGCCTTGCCTGCACAGCGGCATCGCTGCCGATGGCAGCGGCAAAGCTGCGCAAGGCCAGTGCTGTGCTGTAGACGTCGCCGTCGATGCTGCCATCTAGCGCCGATTGCTGGCCGACCAGAGCGTTCAGTAAGGCGCTGGCATTGGCACCTGCCTGCAGCAGAGCCATGGCGGTCAATGCCTGCACAGGCGGTGATGCTGCCGGGCCCACCAGGGTATTGAGGGTGTTGACCGCATTCTGAATTGTGGCGCTGGCTGCGGGCTCGCCGTTGTTGAGCAAGGCCCGCACGACCAGCGCCGTGGTCAAGGCGTCGCTGGTGTTGGACTGCGCCAGTGGCCATCCCGAGTTGCCGGCACCGAGTGCCAGCTGCTCACCCTTTAGATAATTTGCTGGCGCACCGCTCTCATTGAGTGATGGCGAGGCCAGCAGGGCAATCGCACTGTCGATCGATGATTCGCGGTAGGCGCCGGTCAATCCCCACCCACCTGACGCCTGTGCGCCGGCGTAACGCGTGCCACGTAGATAGGCAAGGTCGGCCGTCAGATTGTCGCCGTGCGCACTCAAGGCAAGCACCCGGCGAGCGGCGAAATCGACACTTGCCGCTGCATGATTCTCCAGCCAGGCAACACCGGCGAGGTAGGCGTTGGAATGCCGCCCAATTGCGCGCAGCGCGATCACGGTTTCGACCGTATCCAGCAGCCGGATGTCTGCGATTGCGCCCCAGCTGCCATCGTTGTTCTGGCGGGACTCCAGCCATAGCGCCGCCGCGTTTGCCGGCGCCAAGTAAGGACTGGACGCGGCATGGGCCGGCGTGATCGCCCAGCACAGCAGGGTAATAAGCGGTAGAACTTTGAGAATAGCCATCATCGTTCCTCGATAATCAGGTGGCATTGATTTGTGCGCTGGTCAGTTCGGTGGCACAACCTGCGATGCCCCCGCTGTACCGCCGGCTGGCAGGCATGAATTGGGCTGGCCGCTGAGTCCACGGGAGACCATCAGCGTCGGATTGCTGCGCAGATCACCCGCACCGCCCGCGCCGATATTGAACGGCGGCAGCGGTGCAGCGATGCCGAGGTTGCCATGGGCAAGATTGCGCAGAAAACCCGCGTCTCCAAAGCTCTGCACCAAGCCTGCGTTGAGCGTCGAAAGAATGGCCGGCAGCGCAAGGAACTGGTAGCTAGCATTCGCGGCGGTGAGTTGATCGCCGGCCAGTATCGGCAGACCCGCTATCGAGACGGTACGCCATTGGATGGTTGGCTCGCCGAAGAAGTCGTAGTTGGATTTAACGGCGTTCAGCAAGGTCGGGGCATAGCCGTTCACCCGCACAAAACGCCATTTGTCGGCGGCTACCGGCTTGAACTCTGTACTGAGCACACCGATGGCACCGCGGTTGGCGGCGTCATGGCTGTTCAGACAGGTGATGACGCCCCCGCCGTCCGGCAATTCGGTGATATGGGCCGGATCGGCGGGCGCGGTGAGGAACGATTGACTGCCAACGACACATCCTTGCCCGAGTAACCGCGTTTCATAGGCTATCTGGGTGGACGAGCTTCGCACCAGCAGCGAGCCGTCGGCGAAATTCCCGTTGAAAGTACGACGGCACACAAATACCGCGCCGCTGCTCGCAAGCGGTGTCGCATAGGACGGTGTTGTGGTCGTGCACAGGTTTGTGCCGGCCGTTGTAGGACTGGCGAAATCACACCAGCTCGAACGTTGCCCCGTCATCAGACTCTGTAGTTGCGCCGTGGTCAGATTCGGCATGCACGCTTCAGTTTCTGCGTTGGCGGCATAGGCGAGATTACTTGGATGGCAGGGGCTCGCGAGCGGAAACGACAAGGCCTGCAATCGATCGCGTAAGCCTTGCGATACGGGCACGCCGTAAACCACTGCGGCAAGGCCCTGCGTCGTCAGCGCATTAAGCTCCGCCGCCGTTAGCGTCGGGCTGAACGCGCCTTGAAAGACCTTCGGTTCCAGATCGGACAGTCCGACATCCGGCGTCATCGGCTGGGTCAGCACATCACAGGCATCGTGGCGCGTGTAGGCAGCGAAGGCGCCACTCGCGGCAAGTGCGACCCCAGTGCAGCCACTCAGCGTGCCGCCGCCGCTCGCTACCTGGAAGAAGGGCACCAGATTCGAAGGTCGTACCAGCGGCGCCACACCGCCGCCTGTGCCATCAGTCGACGCCTTGAAAATTGCCAGACGTTTGCCGCGTATTGCGACGGGCAGGGCTGCCGATGCCGTGCAGAAAGCCAGACGATGGAGCAGATTGCTGGAGCGATAGATATCGAGAGAGCCGGGAACGCAGAGTTCGCCACCGGCAGCGGCTTGCACACGCCACTGAAGTTCGAGCATGGCGTCGAGCGCCGATGACCCGGCGACCCGCAGGGTAACCTGATTGGCTACATCGGCTTCGTTGAACTGAGCGACGGGCAGTGCTTGGGCCTGTTCTGTCGCGATGAACGCGATGCAGGCCAATAGTTTCGACACGATTCGCGTGGTCATCGCTACTCCTCCCTGAGTTGGCGCCCCAAAGCTGCAATCCTATGCAGCTCCCAAACCGTCGACGTTATCCGTTTAACGACGACTCTTTAGCGGGCGCTGATTTTATACAACGAAACTATCCAAAATAAAACCTTACCCGATCGACGTATCTCCAACACGAGCCATCCGGTGGGCGAGGACCTCGATATCCAACGCCGCTATGCCTCAGTTGCGCAAACGTCCGATTAGTCGCGGCCGTCACTCCACCGTGCTACACACCCTATGAGCGTGCAGGCGCCCAACACCGCCAAGGCCAGGCGTCCGCCACGGTCGAGTGCACTCCCGTAGCGTGTCAGATTCGAGGCAACACCCCGCTCTAGCAGTGTATTTTCACGCATCAGATCGTCCACCGCGCCGGCCATAACCAAGGGCAGATCGATGGCGAATAACATCGCGATCACGGCCAACGCCAGCAGCCCGGCGAGACACCGCTGTCTCATCTTAAGCTTGATATTGGACAACACCAGGGACAGGACAATGATCGGTGGCTGCACGGCGTTGCCGGACAAGCAGCTGACCATCGCGATACGCGACTGTCCGTTACGCAGTGTCCCGCCCGGTACATTTTCGAGTGCAATCTGCGCAACGTAGACTCGCTCGCCATGGCGCGTCGCCATGCCGACATCGATGAGCGCGTCGTTTGGTAGCAGCCAATTCAATTCAACGCGCAACAGCGGCAACCACAACGCGCAGTACGCATCGCCGACTATGCGCATAAGGCCCAACAGTGCCAGATAGACAACCATCAGCGCGAGGACTGCGCGTGGATACGACATGGTCAGTGGTGGGGGCTACGCGCCTGGCACAGTTGCAGCCAGGCAAGAAAGAAAATGCAGCACGCGATGACGATAGCAGTAGGCGCCACATAACCGTGCAACAGCGCGAACATGTCGCGCGCTGTGCAATAAGAGAAAAACAGCGCTGCCAAGCGTATCTGATTAATGAGATAGACAAATGGCAGCGCAGCCATGAGTCCCACAATCCGACACCCGTTTGACATCGGTGCTGCGAGCATGGCCGCCGCCAAGAGCAGCACGGCCTCGCTACCCTCGCAGCCATCCAGGACCGATAGCGATCCGCAGGGGGCGATGATCTCATGGCCTATCGCCAGCGCCGCGCTAGCGGGATCAATATGGTTGATGATCCAGGCGGCGCTTCCAACCGTGATGGTATCGACCAGAAGTCGCTCGACAGCCGTGCCTTCGCTGCAGGCATACAAGACCTGCAATGCGACAAAAGCGAGCAAGAACTTGCCAGCCAGCCACCACCACGGATCAGCGTGCGCCACCATCCTGTCGACATCTTCCATGGCCATAGCGCCACCCATTCCTGGTGTTATCGGCCGTCAAAACCGTGCATGCTTCAGAACAGAGGCGCACGGCGCCTTGGACCAACGATAGCTATCTCTTGCCACGAAGTCGAACTGGCGTAAGCGACGACACGGCGGCTCAGCCCATGACACTGAAGCAGCAGACTGCTCAGAAATGGCTCAATCCGGTGTCGGCGGCTACACGCTTGTCCTGGAACGAGATTCAGGTACTGGGTCATTCCAAAACCCCAATCTCGTGTAATCTCTCGCCAGACTTATTCCATTTCGTCGCGAGCGAATAGCCACTATGAAGGCAAATAATCGTGGCCCGGCCTCGATAGAGTTCAACAAAGCTGCTGCCGATCACTACGCCGACATCCCGGTACTCGACGTTGCCAAGAATTTGCTGTTTCGGATGTGGCAACTGACAGCGACTTGATCGCGAGCAAGATCTGCCTAGGGAACACCATGTCCGACGCCGCTGCACCTCGACACGCCAAACCGTTTGTTTACCTGACGGCTAAGACCAAGGCGCTACACTTCTCCATTGCCGAAGTTCAGAGTCGCATGGAGCTTCGGCAACCGCACGCACTGCATCTCGAATACACGCGCTCGATGATGGGCTTTTTGCTCTTCGAACCAGCGCCGGCATATATCGCGATGATCGGTTTAGGCGGCGGCTCGCTGGCCAAGTTTTGCTATCGTCACCTGACTACCGCGAAGATCTGTGTGGTCGAGATCAATCCCTATGTGATTGCGCTGCGCGACGATTTTCTGGTGCCACCGGATGACGACCGATTCAGTGTCATAGAGGCCGATGGCGCGGAATTCGTGCGCTGTTCTGCGCACCTGTTCAATGTCCTGCTGGTCGACGGCTACGATAGCGGCGGCTTGCCGAAAGAACTGAGTTCGCAGCGTTTCTATGATGATTGCTTCAGCACACTGGCGCCGCATGGCATGCTGGTGGTCAATTTGCACGCCGACCACCGGCACTACGAAATACATATAGACCGCATCGCGCGCAGCTTCGACAGTGCGGCCGTGCTGGTCGAGGACAAGCGCGAAGGCAATAGCGTCGTATTCGCGCAGAAGGGACGTGATCCCAAGCGGCTATCGGTCGGACCGCTGCGCCGCCCGTCATCGTTCGACGAAAAAACCTGGAAGTCACTCCAAGGGCCATTTGCACGGATCTTGTCGGCGCTCAAAGCCCAACCCCGATGATCGCTCTGCTAGAAGCCCACCGCGCCGGGCTTTACGCCAGGCATCACTGGCTGCCGAACATCGTGGCGGGTGTCATCGTTGGCGTGGTGGCACTGCCACTGGCGATGGCATTCGCCATCGCCTCAGGTGCACGCCCTGAGCAAGGCCTGTATACGGCCATCATTGGCGGCCTGCTGGTCTCTGTATTGGGTGGTAGTCGACTGCAAATTGCCGGACCGACCGGCGCATTCATTGCCATCCTCGCGGCTGTCACCGCCAAGTACGGCATCAGCGGTCTTCAGGTCGCAACCCTCATGGCCGGCGTCATGCTCGTACTGATGGGCACCGCGCGCATGGGCGGCGTCATCAAATTCATTCCGGCGCCCGTGATTGTGGGATTTACGGCCGGCATCGGCCTGATCATTTTTGTCGGTCAGTGGCGCGATTTTCTCGGTTTGCCCCAGGTCGAGGGTGGGCATTTCCACGAAAAGCTCTGGCATCTTCTCGAAGTGATGCCACAACTGCACCTACCTACCGCCGAGCTTGCCGTACTGAGTCTGGCGCTGGTCGTCTTTGCGCCAAAAATAAAAATGCTCGCGCGGATTCCGGCACCACTTGTCGCCATGCTGGTTGCGACAGTTCTGCAATCGACGCTACATCTACCCGGCGTGGCCACCATTGGCAGCGCCTTCGGCGGTATCCCGCAGGGTCTGCCTTCATTCGCCCTTCCGCACGTCTCGTTTACGCAATTGCTCACGCTCATCGGCCCGGCATTTACGATTGCGATGCTCGGCGCTATTGAATCACTTCTTTCAGCGGTGGTAGCCGATGGCATGGCCGGCACTCGCCACGATTCCAACCAGGAGTTGATCGGTCAAGGCCTGGCCAACATCGTCGCGCCGCTCTTCGGTGGTTTCGCCGCCACGGGCGCGATTGCGCGCACGGCAACCAACATCCGTAATGGCGCAAACAGCCCGCTGGCGGGCGTGATACACGCCATCACGCTGGTGGCGACCCTGCTGTTCCTGGCGCCACTGGCATCGCGTATCCCACTGGCAGCCTTGGCCGCCATCTTGTTTGTGGTTGCCTGGAATATGAGCGAAGTGAAACACGTCGCTTTCATACTGCGCAAAGCGCCAACTGCCGATCGAATCATTCTCGTCATTACCTTCCTCTTGACGGTATTCGTCGACCTGGTGGTGGCGGTTAATGTTGGCGTCATTCTGGCGGTCCTGCACTTTCTGCGCCGCATGGCGGAAGCGGTAGAAACTCAACAAATGGATACGGGATCGCTCAAGAATGAACTGCAAGCGCAGGGACTTTCGGAGTTGCCCGCCGCTGTCCTGGTTTACGAGATCGATGGTCCGATGTTCTTCGGCGCGGTGGAAAATTTCGAGCGAGTACTTCTGCAAACCCATACCGATCCCGAGACCCTGATCATCCGATTGCACCGTGTTCCTTTCATGGATATCACTGGCATCCAGACGCTCGAGGAGGTGGTTGGCGAACTGCACAATCGCGGCGTGCGCGTTTTGTTATGCGAGGCCAATGAGCGTGTTCTAGCCAAGCTCGACAAAGCCGGGGTGCTGGAAACCGTGGGCAGCGACAGCTACGAGACCCACTTCGGCGCGGCGCTGCTGCGCGCGTGTCAGAGCGCAGCGCTCGACGGCCACTAGTGCGGCAATGTTCAGTCTTTCGGCACCGCACCGAGGCCCTCGCGCAATTGACCACGGTGGACAATCTCGGTCAGCAGGCCGCCTGCTCCCATATGTCGGATATCGCGTGAGGTCACCTCGATTCCGGCCAATAATCTGTTCAGCACCCAATCGAAGCCATTCTCTTTCGGCGACCGCGCACAGCCGGGCGCGCCCAGCACATGCACTCGTCGTTGACGCTCCCACAAGCGCCCAATCAACAATAGATTGCCGGGATCGACCGGCATGCCTAGTTGTTCAATTGTCCCGCCCATACGTTCCAGCGCAGCCGGTATGACGTCACGGCGATCTGAAATCGCCGACGCGCCAAAAACAACCAGGATATCGCAGTGCGGCGCACTCGCTTCAAGGGCAGCGGCGACCGGCGCCGTTTCGTGCGGAACGGTCAATTTGCTGACAAGGGTGGCTGCTGCTGGTGTGAGGCGATGCTCAAGCGCAACCAGCGTCTTGTCGATCACCGATGATTTAAGTCCAGGCAACACCGTCGAAATCACGCCCACTCGCAACGGTGAGAACGCCGCCACCCGCAAGGGGCGCTGCGCGACACAGGCAACGACTTTTACGAGCAGGCCCTCTGGGACTGCGAACGGAATGACCTTGACGGTCGCAACCATCTCACCTGCGGCAACCTGTCGCCATGGTTGCAGCGTCGCCATGGTCAAACGTTCGTCCACTTCATTCGCGCCGTTAAGCGCGGCGGTATCTACCAGCAGTAAACCGGCGCATGTCGCGAACAAATTGCAGCGACCAGTGAACGGTCGCTGGACACGAAGATTGGCACCCGCCAAGGCTGATGCCAGTCGTTGGGCGGCGGTGTCTTCGTCGATGTCGCCAACTTCCAGTTGGGCCACCACGACTTCCTCAAACCCGGCGTCACGCAAGCTCGCAACATGGGCCGACGTGATGATCTCCCCTTTCTTCAGCACCAGCGCACGTCGCCGGACTGAGTGAACCGCAATGCCGCCAACGGCATCGCCTATCGCTACCGGTCCAAATTTCACAGCACCTTACCCGTGGGCCTAGGCATAGGCCCGAACGGGCTGCGGTGAATGACGCCGACGCAGTACAAGGCCATGAGATTTTCCGGGACGAATTTCCAATTGCACGGCAGCTCGAATTCGAGCTGGGCGCAGGTTCGTGTGTGCTCGGAGTGAAAAGAAGCCGCAAACTCGCGCATTCCATCGCAGCGGGGCTCGCTATGCTGCGCTCTGCGCGATCGGCCTGTCGGCGCGATCGCGCAGTTGTTTCGGTGGCTAAGGCTTGGCAGGCGCGGGCGACATTGGCGCCATTGCGTCACCGGCCGCACCAGACGCAGCTTCGGTCGCCGCATCCGCGCTCGCTGCAGCTGCCGCTGCATCGGTAGTCGCTTCAACGGCAGTAGAGGCTGCCGCAGCGGCGTCGGTAGTCGCTTGTACGGCGGTAGAGGCTGCCGCAGCAGCGGCGTCGGTGGTGTGTTCCGCGGCGGTGCCAGCGGCGTCAGTCGTTTTTTCGACGGCGGTGGCAGCCGCATCTTTTGCTTCTTCAACCGCTGTCGTCGCGCTGTCCTTCATCGCGTTCGCGGCGTCCGATGCGCTTGAGGCGGGGTCTTTACTGCACCCGGTCAGGGCTGTGAGCAAGGCGCAAGTGACTAAAATTTTGTATTTCATGACGGCTCCCTTCGTGATCAGTATTTGATGCCTTGGCCACGCCAGGCACCGCAGTAAAAGCAGGCTGCTTCACCTGAGCTCGTGCCCGATGAGCAGGCCTACAGGGCGGTATAGTAGAACATTGCGACCGCACCCCGAATAAGCGCCGATAAAAAAACCTCGGTCGGCACCGTCAACGCCGAGGCTGGCGAGCTGCTTAGCGACGACGGCCACGCAGCCCCACTACCGGCACTGGCGCCGCCGCTCGAATTCGAGCGGCAGCTCGCGCAGGCTGCGCGTGATGCCACCCAGGTAGCGTGGCGTAAAGCCAGCTGCGAGCCTGAAGTCTTCGATGCGTGTGATGAAGGCCTCGATCGCGATGCGCAGATTGAGCCGCGCAAGATGCAGGCCCAGACAGCGGTGGGTGCCGGCGGCAAAGCTCAGGTGGCGGTTGGGTGCGCGCGTGATATCGGTCGCGCCGGGACGGTTGAACATGCTCGGATCGCGATTCGCGCCGCCGAGGTTGTAGATGATGTAGTCGCCCTGCTCGCCATCGTGTGGCCCGCGCAACCGAGTGCCGGCGATTTCGACATCGCGCATCACACGCCGACCATTGTTCGGCGCCGATACGTAGACACGCAGGAATTCTTCGACCGCGCGTGGGATGAGCGTGTGATCGGCTTGCAGTCGGCGACGGTCTTCAACGTGGGTCGCGAGGTGATACAGCCCGCCGGCGATCACCGCACCCGTCGTGGTGGCGCCGGCCGCCACGATTTGGGCCAGCGATCCAGCGCGTTCGCTGTCAGTGTAGGACCGACCATCGGGGAATTCGAAATGCAGCAGCGCATCGACGATGTCATCCTGACGTGGCTCGTGCTGACGTCGTTCAAGCAGCGCCGCCAGATAGTCCTGGCCCTTCACCCAATTCACGCCGCGCATTGCCAGTGGTCCGGTGATGGCATCGGTGAAAACCTGCTGCAGGAAGTCCATGTCCTCGGCCGGCATGTGCGCCACGACCTGACAGAAAGCGATGGGCGGCAGCGGATCGGCGTATTGCTTCACCACCTCGACCCGGCCAGTGTTGACGAAGGCGTCGATCAGGCCATCGGCAATGGCGCGCACGCCGGGCGCGTGCTGCAAAACCGCAGCGGCGGTAAAGAAGCGCGTCAAAGCGCCGCGCAGTTGCGTGTGTTCCGGCGGGTCGGTCTCGTTGGGCTTGAACAGCGGCTGCTCCGGCGCACGCACTGCGCCGATGATGCCGTCGGCACTGGAGAAGGTCTGCCAGTCCTGCAAGACATGCAGAATGTCGTCATAGCGATTGACCACGTAATAGCCGGCGCGGCTATGGGCGACCGGGCAGTGCGCAACAAGTTGATCGGCGACCTCGTTGAACACATCGCCATAGGACGGATCATCGAGATCGAAGTCGTCCCACCAACGCCGGCCCGCAATTTCATCGTCCATCGAGCAGATCTCCCGGCACACGCCACAGCACTGCGTCGCGATTCAACATCTGCCAGCGACCATACGCGAGCGCGACCGACAGTGTCGAGAGTCGTCGCATGGCGAGCGTGGCAGACCCATCAGCGGCGAGCTGCAACGCTGGCGGGGCGACACTATTTGACGCTATGGGCTCAGCTCCCTAGGCTTGCCCTTGCGTGCCAGTCGCCGCCGCCAGACGCCCCGCCCATCGTCGTGGAGTATCGCCCTATGTTGCCGCTCGTTTCATTGTCCTGCGCGCGGTCGCGGCCATGAGCGTCGGCGCGTCCTACGCGGGCCTGCGCGTGCTCGAACTCGCGGCCGTTATCGCCGGCCCTTTTGCCGGCATGGTATTGGCCGATCTCGGTGCCGACGTCATCAAGGTCGAGAATCCCCATGGCGGCGACGACGCACGCCGCATGCCGCCTCAGCAGCACGGCGAGAGCACGCTGTTCATGTCCATGAATCGCAACAAACGCAGCCTCGCGCTCGATCTGAAGAGTGCCACCGGGCGCGACGCGGTACTCAAGCTCGCCGCACAGGTTGATGTCGTCATCGAGAGTTATAAGCCGGGTGTCAGCGAGCGGCTCGGCATCGGATATAGCGAGATGCGCAAGCGTAACCCAGCGCTGATCTACTGCTCGGTGTCGGCCTTCGGCGAGAGCCCGGCCGGGCGCGACCTGCCGGGTTACGACCCGCTCATCCAGGCCTTCTCGGGCCTCATGAGCATGACCGGTGATGCAGCGGCGCCACCGGCGCGCGTGGCGGCCTCGGTCATCGATCTCAGCACCGGCATGTGGGCGGCGATGGGCATCATGGCGGCGCTGGCCCAGCGGCAGCGAACCGGTGAGGGACGCTATGTCGAAGCCACACTTATCGACAGCGGTTACATGCTGCTGTGCCATCAGATCACGAGCATGCTCGCAACGGGCGTCGTGCCGGGCCGCCTCGGCTCGGCTTCCCCCATCGCCGCGCCCTACGAAGCCTTTGAGACCGCTGATGGCTGGCTCATGATTACGGCCGGTAACGACGCGATGTTCGCGCGTTTATGTGATGCGCTGGCGCTGGCCTCGTTAGCCAGCCGCGAAGAATTCCGCACCACCGCCGCGCGCGTCGCCCATCGCGATGCCTTGCACGCCTTGTTGCAGGCGCGGCTGACGAGCGAAGTCTCAAGCGTATGGATGGCGCGCCTGACGGCCCACAGCGTGCCGGTCGCACCGGTTCAGAATCTGTCCGAGGCTGTGCATCATCCGCTCATGGCCGAGCGTGCAATGCTGGCCGTGGCGAGCGGTGGGCCGGCCGCTAGGGCACCGATCCTGCGTCTGCCTATCGACGATGCGCGGCCGCCGCAGTTTAGGGCCGCACCGCAACTCGGTGAACACTCCGCAGAGATCCTGCGGGCAGCGGGCTTTGAGGAAACAACCATCGCCGCGCTGCTCGCGGCGACCAGCCAGCGGCCCTAGCTTCGTGCAATGAGAGACACGGTCGGTTTGATGGCGGCCTTAGCGAGGCGGGTGTTTACCACGCTGATCCTTGGCACACTTTGCCAGCCACCTACGCTGCGTGCCGAGACGCCAGCGCGCGACACGCTGATCGTGACGGCTAACAAGCTGCCGAGCGACGCGGCCACGTTGCCAGCCATGAGCTCGGTGCTAAGCGGCGCCGAGCTCCGTGCTCGCGGTGCACGGGATCTGCGCAGCGCCTTGGCGCTGGTGGCCGGCGTCGAGATCTCACCCGGCGGCGATGCCGGACCGGCGAGTTCGGTGCCTAGCCTATGGGGGTTGCGCGAATTCGATGCCTTCCTGCTGGTGGTCGATGGCGTGCCCTACGGCGGCGCTTTCAACCCCGCTCTCGCGACGCTCGACCTGACCGACGTCGAGCGCATTGAAGTGATCCGCGGCCCAGCACCGGTGTCCTATGGCGCGACCAGTTTCGTCGGCATCATCCACGTCATGCATGCGGCGCCAGGTGCAACCGCTGGGCGCGCCACATTCGGCACTGGTACGCGCGGTGAGCGTCACGCTGCCTATGCCGGCACGCTGCCGGGCACGACGCGGTTTCGTCATTCCGTGGTGCTGAACGGCGAGGAGCGTAGTTTCAACCAGCACGATGCCAGTGTCGGCAAGGCCCATCTGCTGTATCGCGCGGTACTCGATCTTGATCGCGATAAGCTGCAGGCCGACCTCGACTTTACCCATCTACACCAAGATCCCTACAGTCCCCATCCGCGCGATGGTGCACAATTGAGTGCGCGCTTTCCGCGCGACGCCAACGTCAATCCACGGGATGCGCGTCAAGATCAGGATCGCGTGCAGCTCAATCTGCGTCATACGCGTGATTTCACTCATAGCCGTTTCGCGACCACCTTATCCGTCGCTCAGACCGCCAGCGCAGCGACGCGCGGCTTTCTGCGCGAAGGTTTCGCAACGGACGGCATCACGCCCAATGCCGATGGCTATCGCCAGCATCAACACGTCACCGACCTGTGGCTGGACAGCGGCTGGTCGGGCGCGCTCGGCACCCAGCTGCAATGGGCAGCAGGTCTCGACTGGCTTTACGGCGATGGCGGTCAGCACAGCGCGAATTTTGAAGATGGGGTGTTGCCCAATGGACGTAACCGCCCCGTGTCACGTGCGCTGCCGGTCGATGAATTGACGCGCCTTAATGTCGAACGCAGTTTTCTCGGTCTTTATTTACAAGGCGACTGGCAGGCAACGGCGCGCTGGAAATGGAGCGGCGGCCTGCGCCTGAATCGCACCGAGGAAACCCGC
>JANMJF010000197.1:0-4627 GCA_031371245.1 Pseudomonadota bacterium
GTCGCTCATATTGGCCAGCCGACGGTGATCCTGTGCAAAACCGTCAAGGGTTACGGCATGGGCGAGGCCGGTGAGGGGAAGAACATCACCCACTCCCAGAAGAAGATGGGCGAGGATGCGTTGAAGGCCTTTCGCGACCGCTTCAATATTCCCGTTGCCGACGAGCAGATTGCCGACGCGCCCTACTATCGCCCGGCCGAAGACAGCCCCGAGATGGTTTATCTGCGCGAGCGCACCGCCGCCATGGGTGGCTTCCTGCCCCAGCGTCGCGTGCGTGCCGAGCCGCTCGCGATCCCGGACATCAAGATTTTTGACGCGCTGCTGGAAGGTTCCGGTGAGCGCGAGATCTCGACCACCATGGCTTTTGTGCGGCTGTTGAACGCACTGGTGCGCGATAAAACGCTCGGGCAACGGGTGGTGCCGATCGTGCCGGACGAAGCGCGCACCTTCGGTATGGAGGGCATGTTCCGCCAACTCGGTATCTATTCGGCGGTCGGCCAGCTCTACGAGCCGGTCGATCACGATCAGGTGATGTATTACCGCGAGGACATCCGCGGCCAGATTCTCGAAGAAGGCATCACCGAAGCAGGCGGCATGTGTTCATGGATCGCAGCCGCCACTGCGTACTCGAACCACGGCCTGCAGATGATCCCGTTCTTCATCTACTACTCGATGTTCGGCTTTCAGCGCATCGGCGATCTGGCCTGGGCAGCGGGCGACATGCAGGCGCGCGGCTTCCTGCTCGGCGGCACCGCCGGGCGCACCACGCTGGCGGGCGAAGGACTGCAACACCAGGACGGCCACAGCCATATCCTCGCTTCGACCATACCCAACTGCGTGAGCTACGACCCGACCTTTGGCTACGAACTCGCGGTCATCATCCATCACGGCATGAAGCGCATGTTCGAGCGTCAGGAGAATGTCTTCTATTACATCACCGTGATGAACGAGGCCTATGCGCACCCGGCCATGCCGGTCGGTGTCGAAGAAGACATCGTGCGCGGCATGTATCTGTTCAAGGAAAGTGCCGGCGCGCAGGTGCAACTGCTCGGCAGCGGCACCATCCTGCGCGAAGTACTGGCTGGGGCCGAGCTGTTGAAGGCCGACTTCGGCATCGAGTCGAACGTGTGGAGCGTGACCAGCTTCAACGAGCTGCGTCGCGAAGGTCTGGAATGTTCGCGCTGGAATATGCTGCATCCGCTGGCGGCACCACGTGTGCCCTTCATCACCCAACAACTTGGCGCCCATCAAGGCCCGAGTGTGGCGGCCACCGATTATATTCGCGCCTATGCCGGCCAGATCCGCGAATACGTGCCGGGCCGCTATCGTGTGCTCGGCACCGACGGCTTCGGCCGCTCTGATTCGCGCAGCAAGCTGCGCCAGTACTTTGAAGTCAATCGTTACTATGTGGTGGTGGCAGCCTTAAAGGTTCTGGCCGACGACGGTGTGGTGCCGGCGCAGCGGGTCGCCGATGCGATCACGAAGTACGGTATCAATCCTGACAAACCCAACCCGATGAACCAGTAGGGCAGTGCCGTGAGCAGCCAAGTCGAAGTAAGGGTGCCGGATATCGGCGATTTTGATCACGTCGATGTGATCGACATCCTGGTCAAGCCAGGCGATGTGATCAAACCCGAAGATCCGCTCATTACGCTGGAGAGTGAGAAGGCGACCATGGACATTCCGGCGCCGTCCGGCGGCACGGTGCTCGCCATCAATGTCACGGTGGGCGATCAGATCGGCGAAGGCGCCTTGATCCTGACCCTCATGCCGCTCGACGGTGGCGAGGCAGTGACACAAGTCGTCGCAGCAACACCCACGCTGGCACCAGCTGCCGTCGCGCCTGCCGCCAAGCCGACACCTACACCTGCGGCCGAGCCCGCTCCCGTCACCAGCGGCGAACAATCCAGCACGATAGAAATCCGCATTCCCGACATTGGCGATTTCGATCATGTCGATGTCATCGATATCATCGTCAAGCCGGGCGACACGGTGCGCATCGAAGATCCGCTGCTGACGGTCGAAAGCGAAAAGGCCACCATGGATATTCCGGCGCCCATGGCCGGTGTGGTCGAATCGGTGTCGGCGGCGGTCGGCGACAAAGTCTCGGAAGGCGATGTGATTGTGGTGCTGCGGGTCACCACCAGTACTACGGCCGGCGCGCCGCCTGCCGCGCTGGTGGCCGCGCCCACTCCACCCGTCAGCCTGCCCAAAACGCCAGCAACGCGCATTGATTCGCCCGCGCCGCCGCAGGCCGTAACCTCGTCGAAAGCCCATGCCAGTCCGGCGGTGCGCAAGTTCGCACGCGAACTGGGCGTCGATATCGCGCTGGTCTACGGCAAAGGTCCCAAGGGCCGCATTCTCAAGGACGACGTGCAGGCCCATGTCAAAGAAGTCATGCGCGGCACACGCGGCCATGCCGCTGGCGGCAGCGCCGGCGGCTTCAGTGTGCCGCCCGCGCCGATCATCGATTTCACTAAATTCGGCGAAATCGAAGTCACACCGCTCAGCAAGATTCGGCGCCTCACCGGTCAGAATCTGCACCGTAGCTGGATAACCGTGCCCCATGTCTTCCAGATGGACGAGGCCGACATCACCGAGCTCGATGCCTTCCGCAAATCCAAAGCCGATGAAGCCGAGCAGCAGGGCGCCAAACTCACTCTGCTGGCCTTCCTGGTCAAGGCGGCGGTGGTGGGCCTGAAAAAATTCCCAGACTTCAACGCCTCGCTCTCACCCGATGGCGAGTCGCTGGTGCACAAGAAATATTTTCACATCGGCATCGCCGTCAACACCGACAACGGGCTGCTGGTGCCGGTCATCCGCGACGTCGACAAGAAGGGCCTCTACGAACTCGCGCTGGAAGTGCGCGATCTTTCCAAGAAGGCTCGCGAACGCAAGATCATGCCAGCCGAGATGCAGGGTGCGTGCTTCACTATTTCGAGCCTGGGCGGCGTCGGTGGCACCGCCTTCACGCCCATCATCAATATGCCGGAAGTCGCGATCCTCGGCGTCTCGCCAGCGGCCATGAAACCGGTGTGGCGCGGCAATGAATTCGTGCCGCGACTGATGCTGCCCTTCACTTTGTCCTATGACCATCGCGTCATCGATGGTGTCGCGGCCGCGCAGTTCACGCGCTATCTGACCATGGTGCTCGGGGATATCCGGCACATCTTGCTGTAACGCGCTTGGCGGCGCCCTGCGCCTGTCCGCGCAGCCCGATCAGTGGGAGTGCCGCGGAGTGCCAGATTCTCCTTTTGATAATCGCGCAGACTGTGCCACCATTCCGCACACCCTCCCGACGACGCAGCGAGGCGCTATGAATTCTGCCAAGAATCCTCGCTATCGGTACCAGCCCAAGCAGGTTGACGCGATCGTGGTACGCGCCTTCAACTTTGACTTTCCCGACGATCTGGCCCCCAAGTGGTCCCCCGAGCACGTCGTGCGATCGCATATGTTCAACGGCTTTTCGCTGACCATGCCCTACCTTGAGCCCTACCTGATCAAGACCATGCAGGAGGCGATGGCGCATATCAATGCGCCTGAACTGCTGGCGGACATGCGTGGATTCAATGGCCAGGAAGCGCGACATTATCAATGTCATCGACGCCTCAACGACCTGATCAAAGCGAACGGCTACCCGGAACTGGCCGCTATCGAAGAACGCCTCGCCGCGTCTTACGCCAAATTGTCGCGCAAAAGCCTGCGTACGCGTCTGGCCTACAATGCCGGCTTCGAAAGCATGACCAATGGCTTCACCAGTTGGTTAATCAACAAGCGCCGCCAGTTGTTTGGCGACGCGTGTCCCTATGTGGCGTCGTTCTGGATCATGCATATGGTCGAAGAAACCGAACACAAGACCGTCGCCTTCGATACCTATATGGCCTACTCCGGCCAATATCTGCCGCGCGCCCTCGGTGTGCTGCACGGCTCCATGCATGTGCTCGGTTATGGCTTTCTCGCGATGTTCACCGCGCTAAAGAAAGATGGCGACCTGTTCAGTCCGCGTCGTCTGCTCGAAGTCGTCAGCGAAGTAAGTTCTCTGTTGCGCAACATCGGTCCGTTTCTGCTGCGCGCGATGCTGCCCGGTTACAACCCGCGCTGCGAAGACGACCCGCAGTGGATGAAGGATTGGGTGACGGGCCATGCGACGCTGCCTGCCGGGGCGGTGCTGCCGCTGATTGACACTTCCAGCGCCGATCTGCCGGTGCCCTTCTCGACCCCGCAGGTCGAACCAGCCTAGGCGCCGGCTTGCCTATGGCGATCGGCGCGACGCTCGCTTCGCGCAATCGCTGACGACGCGGCTCGCGAAAATATCCGAACAGATTCTGTTGTGGGTCCGAATTCATTCGGACATTCGTTCCGTAGCCCCTCGTTCTGGCGGCTCCTTGAATGTGCGAATGAATTCGCACCTACGGGGGGCCTCGCCAGCGCGAATTGTCCTGACCCGGACGATGGCCGATCAGGTCCGACTTCAGTCGGATATTTCCCCCATGGGGGCGCGTAATTTCTTGCCGACGACATAGGCCTCGGCGTCGGCCTGGCTGGTGTCCTTGCGGTATTGCCGCATGTCACGGGGATACTGTGTCACCACCCGCCCCGACGACGGATCGCGGAAATAATTGTTGCA
>JANMJF010000247.1:0-3504 GCA_031371245.1 Pseudomonadota bacterium
GAGGGTCATGGGCTTTTGCATCATGGCGTTGTCATGCAATTGTGCGTGCTGGCGAAAAGTCACCGCGATCTCGCCCAGCTGCGCGCTGGTGGTGCCATAGAGTTCCATGTGACGGCGCGCCATCGGCGCGTAGAACTGCGCGGGCGCGACCGTGCCCATTGGCATCTCGAATTCACCGACCAGTTTGAATTGCGGCATCTGGCCAATGCGATCGGTGACGCGGCCAGTCGATAAGGCACCGCGACCAAGCGTGATCAAGACATGATTGGCGAGCCCACCGGCCACCGCCAGTGCGGCGTTTTGCAGTGCCGCCACTGAACTCGCGCCACCCATCGGCGTCAGCGCCGAGTACCGTAGATCGGGTAGGCCGAAATTGGTGATGAAGTCTTCGGCGATCACGCCGCCCATGGCGTAGGGCACTACGCCGTCGATGTCCTTCGGTGAAAGACCGGCGTCAGCGATCGCCGCGAGGGCGGCTTCGTAGGTCAACTCCGCCTGGGTGCGGGTGGTTTCGCGGGTGTATCGGGTTTCGCCGATGCCGGTCACGCAGGCTTGGTCACGCATGCTCATAGTCACACCTCAGGCCAGGCCCGTGACGGGCAGCAGCGCACCGTGAATGGCGCGCGCGGCATCGGAACCAAGAAAACACATGACTGCCGCCAGATCGCCAGGTGCTACCCAGCGACTGAAATCGGCATCGGGCATGTCGCCACGATTAGTCGGGGTGTCGATGATGCTCGGCAACACCGCGTTGACGTTGATGCCTTTGCCGCGTAATTCCTTGGAGAGACTCTCGGTCAAACGCATGACGGTACTCTTCGCCACACAGTAGGCGCCCATATTGGCTTGGCCTTCACGCGCCGAAAGGGCACCAACGTTGACGATGCTGCCACGGCCGCGCGCCAGCATGCCGGGCACTACGGCGTTGATCATGTTGCGTGTGGTGGTGACGTTCATGCGGGTCATGTGATCCCACTGCTCGAACGTGGTCTCGTGCACGCTCGGCCCCATGGCGAAGCCGCCGGCGATGTTGAACAACACATCGACGCGGCCCAGCTCCGCCACGCAAGCGAGGGTGCCAGCGGCATCGGTCAGATCGAGTGTGTAGCGGCGCGCACCGGGTGTGCCGTCGAAGCGCAGGTCGAGGGCGACCACCGCAGCACCCTGGCTGGCAGCGAGTTCCACGGCAACCCGCCCGAGTGCGCCGTTGGCGCCGGTCACGACCACGACTTTATCCTGCAGCATGACGCGCTCCTGAAAGCATATGCGGCGCGAGTCTAACACAGGGTTTTCGAGCGGCCTGCTCCACGAACGGTGGTGCCTGCACCGCCGGTTGCCGTGCTAGATTCGAGCACTGCCATCCACCTAAGGGGAGAATCATGCACGTTGGATACACGCCTATTTTTCAGAATCCCGGCAACCTGCGTGCGGATGCCGATGTCTATCGCGAGGAAGTGCGTCTGGCTGAAATGGCCGAGCCGCTGGGCTTCGATTCAGTGTGGGGCATCGAGCACCATTTTACTGACTACACCATGTGTCCTGACGTCGTGCAGTTTCTGACTTATATGGCGGGCCGCACGTCGAAAGTCAAACTCGGGTCGAGCGTCATCGTGTTGCCGTGGCACGACCCGATGCGGGTCGCCGAGCAGATCTCGATGCTCGATCATTTGTCCGGCGGACGCATGATCCTCGGTCTTGGGCGCGGTCTGGGTAACGTTGAGTATTCGGGCTTCCGCATCGATCAGGGAGAAGGTCGCGAGCGTTTTGTGGAATACGCCGAGCTACTGCTTGAAGGTCTGGAGCGTGGTTACATGGAAGGCGGTGCCCAGACCCAACAGCCGCGTCGTGATATTCGTCCCTTTCCGCTTAAATCGTTCCGTGGCCGTTCTTATGCGGCAGCGGTGTCACCGGAGTCGATGCCGATCATGGCCAAACTCGGCGTCGGCCTGCTGGTCATTCCGCAGAAGCCGTGGGATGTGGTGAAGCAGGATTTCGCGATCTATACCGAGGCCTATCAGAAGGTCAATGACTGTGCGCCACCGCCACCGCTGTGCGGCGGTTTCTTCTTCGTCGACAAGGATGCCAAGCGCGCCGAGGCCATGGCCTACCAATGGATCAGCGCCTACTACCACACCGCGATGAAACATTACGAGATGACCGCCGAAAAATTCGGCCAGCACAAGGGTTATGAGTTCTATCGCAATGTCGGCAAGTATATTTCGCGACATGGCATGGACGGCGCAGCCAAGGACTTCACCGACCTCATGCCGTGGGGAACACCGGCACAGGTGCTGGAAAAAATTGCCTACATCCGCGAGGTCATCAATCCCAACGGCATCTTGTGCAATCTGAGTTATGCCGGCATGCCGTACGACGAGGCCGAGCGCAATGTGCGTTGTTTCGCCGAATACGTGTTGCCGGAGTTGAAGAAGTGGCAGACCACACCCTTCGCCGAGCCGCCGATGTTGAATATTCGAGCGGCGTAGTCGGCTAAGACGCTCTCCGCGGCCCTGCCATTGGCGGGCAAGGGCCACGAGAAGGTCAAGCAGCGCATCGTATTGCTCAGGATCAGACCATGCCCAAACGCATTTACTTCAACGCTTTTCAGATGAACTGCGTGGTGCATCAGTCCCCCGGCCTGTGGGTGCGCGACGACGATCACATGGTCGACTACAAAAGTCTCAAGCACTGGGTGAAGTTTGCCAAGCTCATCGAACGCGGCTGTTTCGATGCGATCTTCTTGGCTGACGTGCTGGGCATCTACGATGTCTATGGTGGTAATCACGATGCGGCTTTGATCAATGCCGCCCAGACGCCGGTCAACGATCCGATGCTGTTGATCCCGGCCATGGCGGCCGCCACCGAGCACCTGGGTTTCGGCTTTACCAGTTCGATACTGCAACATCATCCCTTCACTTTCGCACGCCTCATCACCACCCTCGATCATCTGACCGAGGGGCGGGTGGCCTGGAACATCGTGACGTCCTACCTGGAAAGCAGTGGTCGCAGTTATGGTCTGCCGGGCTTGCCGGATCACGACGTGCGCTATGCCATGGCCGACGAATACTGTCGTGTGTGTTATCGCTTGTGGGAAGACAGTTGGGCCGATGATGCGGTGCTGGCTGATAAACAGCGCGGCATTTATACCGACCCATCGCGGGTGCGCGACATCGTGCATCAGGGCAAGTACTACCAGGTCAATGGCCCGCATATTTCGGAACCGTCACCGCAGCGCACGCCCGTGCTGTTCCAGGCGGGCTCCTCGCCGCGCGGCACGGACTTCGCCGCCGAACATAGCGAGTGCGTGTTTGTCATTGGCTCCAGCCCGCGCGTCGCCGGTGATTACGCCCAGGCCATCAAGGACAAAATGGGCAATTACGGGCGGCGGCCTGAGGACGTGCTGTGTTTCGCTTACATGAAAATCATCACCGGCAGCACCGAGGCCGAAGCCCGCGCTAAATACGACGAGTATTACCAGCAAGTCAGCTACGAAGGGGCGTTGGC
>JANMJF010000560.1:0-5361 GCA_031371245.1 Pseudomonadota bacterium
CGTGACTGCGCAGCAGCGCCGGCCCTTGGCCCAGGTGTTGGCGCACATCGAGTGAGAGGGCAGGCCTGCTCTGCCGGGATATCGCTAGCGTAATGCGCCAGCCGCACGCGCCGCCGCCGCTGCTGCCGCGCGCGCCTGCGGGTCGTCGCTGACCGCCACGCGCCATTGTCCCAGATGATCTTCGACGATGGCGGCCAGCGCTTCGATGTGGCGTGGGCTGTCGTTCAAGGCCGGGATGTAGCGCAATTCGCCGCCGCCGGCGGCGTGAAAGCGCGCGGCGTTTTGCAGGGCGATTTCTTCCAGCGTTTCCAGGCAATCAACCGCGAAGCCCGGGCACAACACGTCCACTCTGGCGCTGCCTGCCTGGCCGAGCTGAGTCAAGGTCACATCGGTATAGGGTTCCAGCCAAGGGCTCAGACCGACCCGTGACTGGAAGGTCACGGTGCAGGCGTCGCTGGTGAGTTGGAGGGCTGCGCGCAGCAGGCGCGCGGTGGCCTGGCATTGGCAGAAATAGGGGTCGCCGGCGAGGAAATATTGCCGTGGCAGGCCGTGGAAAGACAACAACAGTCGCGCCGGTCGGCCGTGTTCGGCCCAGTATTCGCGCACTGAATCCGCGAGTGCGGTGATGTACCGCGGGTCGGCGTGATAGTCGTTGATAAAACGCAGTTCCGGCACCCAGCGCAGACGCGCACAGTAGGCGAACACGGCGTCCATCACCGAGGCCGTGGTCGGCGCCGCGTATTGCGGATACAGCGGTAGCACCAGGATACGGCGTGCGCCGACGGCCAGCAGTGCATCGAGGGCGCTGGCGATCGAAGGTTTGCCATAGCGCATGCCCAGCGCCACCGCCAGCCCATCGTCGTCACCGGGGCTCAGCGCGATGCCAAGCTTGTGTGTGAGATTTTGCGACAACGTCAGCAGCGGTGAACCGTCGGCTTGCCAGACTTTGGCATAGGCGTGAGCGGAACGGCGCGGGCGCGTGTTCAGGATTACACCGTGCAGAATCGGCCACCACAGCAGGCGCGGTGTTTCGATCACACGCGGGTCGCTGAGAAATTCGGCCAGATAGCGCCGCACCGCACTGGCGGTAGGCGCGTCAGGCGTGCCCAGATTGCATACCAGGATGCCCAGGCGCTGGCGGCGACCGTGTTCAAAGTCCGGCCTGCCGAGAAACTTAGGCATGGGGATCGCTCCGGCGCAGGAAAGGGCGCGACGCTACACCACGGCGCCGCGCGCCGAAAGTCGCAGTGCGCCTGCTATTGGGATTCACGCAGGCCGTGGGCCACGGGTTCGCGCAGGATTTTGCCGATCACGCGCACGCCCAGCAGCACCAGGCCAGCGACCGCCACGGCGATCCCCGTCAGCGGGATATGCCAGTCCGGTCGATAGGGCACGTCCAGAATCTGGGTTGCAAGCAGACCGGCGGTCAACATCGCGCCGGCACTCGCGAGCGTGCCGGCGACCACCCCGATGGCGACGAACTCCGTCAATATCGCGCTGCGGACGAAGCGCCGCGAGGCGCCGAGCGTGCGCAACAACACGGTGTCCGCCAGGCGTTCGCGCTGGCTGGCCTGCACCGCTGCGGCCAGCACCAGAGCGCCGGCCGCGAGCGCGAACATGAACACCCAGGTCAAGGCCTGGGCGACGCGGTCCATCACTTGTCTGACCTGGCGCATCAAGGCATCGATGTCGACCACGGTCACGCTCGGAAATTGCGCAACCAATTGCGCCATGAGACCGGCTGTGGCGCTATCGAGCCGAAAACTGGTGATGTAGGTGGCGGGCGCGGTCGCGAGCAGATCGGGTGTGGTGACGACGAAGAAATTGACCTGAAAATTATCCCAATCAACTTTGCGCAGACTGGTGACGCGGCCGCGCATTTCGCGATCGGCTACCAGGAAGCTCAAATCATCGCCCAGCGTGATGCCGAGGGTCTCGGCGATGCCTTGTTCGACCGACAGCTCGGCTTGTGCGCCATGGCGCCACCAATGTCCGGCAACGATGCGATTGTCAGGCTTGGGCAGGGCGGCGGCGGACAGATTGAATTCGCGCTCGGCCAGGCGTTGCGCGCGCTGATCGCTGTAGTTTTCCGGCACCACGGTGGCGCCGTTGATGGTCAGCAGCCGGCCGCGCACCATCGGATAGAACTGTGGCGCGAGCGCTGCGCGGGCGGTGAGGAAGGCCCGCATCGCCTCAACTTCATCGCTTTGGATATTGATCAGGAATTGATTGGGCGCATCGGCCGGCAGGTGGGCTGTCCATTGCCGGAAGAGATCGTTGCGCACCAGACCGAGCAACAGGATGACCGCCAGACCGAGGCCGACAGCGGTGGTCTGCAGCACCGACAAACGCGCGCGGCGCGCGACGCTGGCGAGCCCGAAACGCCAGCTCATGCGTGTATGCGCACGCAGCCGGCCGAGCACGCGCACCATGCCCCAGCCCGCCGCCGCCAGCACCAGCGCCGAGGCCAGCATGCCGGCCAGGGCCATCACAACCAGTCGTGGATTACCGCTGTGCCAGGGCGCGATGGCGGCGAAGGCGGTCAGCATGCCGAGCACACGCCAGGGACGTGCGACCGGCAGACCGGCGCGATCCCGTGACAGGATGGTCACCACGGGCAAGTGCCCGAGGTGAGCCAAGGCCGGCACCGCAAAGCCGCAGAGCGCGACTATCGCCACCCATGCGCCATGCAGCAGCGCGAGCGGCGCCGGTGTGGTGGCGGCGAAATCCGCCATGGGCACCAGGCGTTGCACCAACAGGTGTTCCACCGCTAAGGCGAGGCCGTCGCCGATCAGAGTCGCGGCCAGCGCCAGATACAGGGTTTCGCAACACAGCAGCGCAATGACCGCGCGGCGGCTCAAGCCGAGGGTCTTCAAGATCGCGACGGTGCCGGCGTGCAGCTCTGCATAGCCGGCGGCTGCGAGTGCGATGCCGATGGCGGCGAGCATCACGCCGGCGAACGCCGCCAAGGTCAGAAAGCGTTCTGCCTGGGCGAGCGCTGCGCGCATTTCGGGACGCGCGCTACGCGGGTCTTGCACGCTGTCACCGCGTCGCAGTTGGAGTGCATCACGATAGCGACGGACGGCTTCGGCGGGGCCCGCCACCAGGGTCGTGTAACTGATGCGGCTGCCCGGCAGCACCAGGCCGGTACCGGCGAGATCTGCATAATTCATGAGCGCCCGTGGCGCGATAGAGAACAGATCGCTGCCGCGATCGGGTTCCAGCACCAGCACGCGGGTGAGTTGCAGGCGCGTGCGCCCGATAGTGAGCGTAGTGCCCGGGTGGAGTCCGAGCAGGGACAGCAGTTTGGCTTCTACCCACACCTCACCGCGCGGTGGCCCGTGTCCCACTGCGCGGGGCTCAGCATCCGCCGTGTCTGCGATCAGCAGTTGACCGCGCAACGGATAAGCGTCGTCGGTGGCCTTGAGCTGCACCAGTTGCAATAGTTCGCCGCTCGCGACGACGCTGCGCAGACCTGCCACGCGGGCGTAATGCAGCCCCTGGGCAACGGCGTCCGCGCTATAGTTTGGCGGCGGTGGTGCGCTACTCAAGACCGCCACATCGCCAGCTAGCAAGGCACTCGATTCGGCCACCAGGGCGCGGTCCACGCGCGTCACCAGCAGACTCACGGTAACGGTGCTTGCCACTGCGATGACAGTCGCAGCGAGCATCACCGTCAGGCGCCCACTGGCCAGATCGCGACACAGCATGCGCCAGGCCAGTCGTGGCAGCGCCAGGCTGACTCTGGTCGAGTCAGTCAAGCAGCCGCCCGCCGGACAATGCGATACGGCGTTCACAGCGTGCGGCCAGCGCTGGATCGTGCGTGACGATGACCAGCGTGGTACCGAATTCGGCATTCAGCTCGAACAGCAATTCAGTCACCATCTGCGCATTGCTGGTGTCGAGATTGCCGGTCGGTTCGTCGGCAAACAAGATCGCGGGCGCGGTGCAGAAGGCCCGTGCCAGCGCTACCCGTTGCTGTTCGCCACCCGACAGTTGACGCGGAAAATGATCGAGGCGGCCGCCGAGTCCAACCCGCTCCAGCATCCCTCGTGCCCGTTCGCGGGCCGCGCGTTCGCCTTTGAGTTCAAGGGCTAGCATGACGTTCTCCAGTGCCGAGAAGCTGCCGATCAGGTGAAAGGCCTGGAACACGAAACTGGTGTGGGCGCGGCGCAGTTCGGCGCGCTGGTCTTCATCCATGGTTGAGAGCGCTTGGCCGAGAATCTCGATGTCGCCGTGGGTGGGCGTATCGAGTCCGGCCAGCAGTCCAAGCAGGGTCGACTTGCCGGACCCGGACACGCCGGTGATGGCTACCTGCTCGCGAGCAGCGAGGCTAAAATTGATACCATCGAGTATGCGAATTGCACCTTGCGGACCGATGACTTGTTTGCCCACCTGCCGCGCACGTATGACATGGCCGAGCGCAAGGTCGTCGGCACTGTTGCTGGCATTGTTCATATTCTGGTTGGGGCCGTGCCGCATGGCGCAGGCGGGCGCGGGCAACCCCTTACTGATCCTCGGTGACAGTCTGAGCGCAGGCTATGGCATCGCGCTCGCCGACGCCTGGCCGAGTCTGCTCGACGCGCGCCTTGCGCAGGAAGGCTATCCGTATCGTGTCGTCAACGCCAGTATCAGCGGCGAGACCACCGCCGGTGGCGCGCGACGTATCGCCGCGCTGCTCGCCGAGCACCGACCGGCGATCGTGGTGGTGGCGCTTGGCGCCAACGATGGTCTGCGTGGATTCAAGCCCGCTGAAGTCCGTAAGAATCTGCAAACTATCGTTGCTGCGGTCGTTGCGGCGCATGCTGTGCCCGTCTTGTTACAGGTACGCATACCACCGAATTACGGCCCGCAATACACTGCCAGCTTTGAGGCCGTGTATGGCGAGTTCTTTGCCCGTGATGGCGTGGTCGCCGGACCGTTTCTGCTGGAGGGCTTTGCCGCCGACCCCAGCGCCTTTCAGGCCGATGGCCTGCATCCGGTGGCGAGCGTGCAGCCGCGCATAGTGACCACGCTGTGGCCAGCCGTCTCTAGCGCCATAGATGCAGCCCAGCAGAGGAAAGAAAATCCGTGAATTTCTGTAGTCGATGCGGTTCCAAACAAATGCTGTGGCGCGTGCCCGATGGCGACAATCGTCCGCGCCACATCTGCGATGGATGCGGTGAAATCTTCTACGAGAACCCCAAGATTGTGGCCGGCTGCATTCCTGTGTGGGGGGAACAGATTCTGCTGTGCAAGCGCGCTATTGAACCGCGCTTCGGCTGGTGGACATTGCCGGCCGGCTTCATGGAGAACAGCGAGACTACTGCCGAAGCAGCGGCCCGCGAAACCTGGGAAGAGGCCTGTGCGCGGGTCGAGGTG
>JANMJF010000358.1:0-8571 GCA_031371245.1 Pseudomonadota bacterium
CTCTGAACCGTCCCAAGCTACCGGGTATTCCCGGTATCGAACAATTCAAAGGTCACACGTTTCATACCAGCCGCTGGGATTACGATTACACCGGCGGCGACAGTAGTGGCCAGCTGCACAAGCTCGCTGACAAACGCGTGGGCATCATCGGCACCGGCGCGACCGCCGTGCAATGTATCCCCCATCTGGGCGCGTCTGCCGCCGAGCTGTATGTTTTTCAGCGCACGCCGTCCTCGGTCGACGTGCGTAATAACCGTGAAACCGATCCGCAATGGGCGGCGTCCCTGGAACCCGGTTGGCAGTATCGCCGCATGGAGAACTTCAACATTCTGGTCAGCGGCGGTGATCAGGAAGAAGATCTGGTGGCCGACGGTTGGACTGACATCTTTCGCAATCTGACCGGCATCGCAGCCAAAACCGCCGCGCGCAAACTGGGCCGCCGGCTCACCGAGCACGAGAAGAGCAAACTGATGGAGATGGCGGACTACGCCAAAATGAATACGGTGCGCGCGCGCGCCGAGGACACTGTCAGTGAGCGCGAGACCGCCGAAAAGCTCAAGCCCTGGTATCGACAATTCTGCAAACGGCCGTGCTTTCACGATGATTATCTGCCGACCTTCAACCGGCCTAACGTGCATCTGATTGACACCGCCGGCCAGGGTGTCGAACGCATGACGGAAAATGCAGTGGTGGTCGGCGGTCGCGAGTACCCGCTCGATTGCCTGATCTTTGCCACCGGTTTCGAAGTGGGGACGGCCTACACGCGACGTGCGGGTTATGACCCGGTCGGCCGCGATGGTGTCAAGCTGAGTGACAAATGGAAAGATGGCTTGCGCACCCTGCATGGCTTGCAGACCAACGGCTTTCCCAATTGTTTCTTCCTGGGTTTCACCCAGAGCGCAGTCACGGTCAACGTGCCGCAGTCCTTGAACGAACAGGCGCGACACGTCACCTATATTCTCGATCAGCTAAAGGCACGCGGCGGCCAAACCGTCGAGGCGACCCTCGCAGGCGAAGCGAGCTGGGTCGCGGAAATGCATAGCAAGGCCAGGATGGGCGAAGAATTTCGCGCCGAATGCACGCCGGGCTACTACAACAACGAAGGCCAGAGCGGCAATCCCAACGGCTTCTTTGCTTTCGCCTACGGTGCCGGGCCACTGCGCTTCTTCGAAATCCTCGAGCAATGGCGGGCGGCAGGCACCCTCGACGGGTGTACGGTGCGCTAGGTGTTTAGAGCCAACGGGCGACGCGGGTCGCCCGACGGCTGCGCGAGAAATTCGTCAACGACACCGGCATAGTCGGCAGCGCCGTAGGCAGAGAATATTTCTGCAAAGACATTCGGTAACTTGCGATAGGGCGACAGACCCAGGTCGGCCAGCATGATGTCGATATATTGCTGAAAGCGTGTACTGACGGCGCACGAGCGCGATGCTTCGAAGTGAATGTGCTGGCGCTTCCAGTCGCGAACATGCGCCATCGCATGACTCATCTCAGACAGCGGTGGCAGTTCCAATTTGCCTTGCCACAGCGCCGCTACCCACAGCGCACCCACTTCGGCGGCCGGCACATGCATGAAGCCATGATTGAACCCGGCGAAGGCAAGCGCTGGGATCTGCGGGTGAATAACGTGTCGATACAGCTGTACGCCGTCGTCTTGCGCTTCGAGCAGACCGCGCAGCGGTGCGTCCAGAAACGGAAAGCGCGGTGCCAGCGAACCTAGCGAAAGTACGACGATATCGGCCGCAATACTGGCGCCTGTCGACAGCTCGACGGCGCTGCGGGACAGGCCCGCAAGCTCGGCCCGATGGGGTTGGATAGCACCGCTGGCGACCTGCGCGAAATAGTCAGCAGGCGCCAAAGCCAGCGCCGAGCGCAGATCGCCAACCAGTGCGTGATCAGGCACGACCATCGCAAGCCGCGCGGCACCGGCCGCGTCTGCCTTGCGCCCGGCGCCGATCGCGATGCGCCGTAACAGCGCCTGCACGGCCGCCCAATTGGCTCGCACCAACGCCGCATGCCGATGCAGAAAGCGTTCGAGCGCCGTAGGCTGCACCCAGCACGGCATCAGCGCCGTAGTGAAACGACAAAACATGAGCTTGGTGAAGTGAATGCCAAGCACGGTGCGCGGAATGATCCAGCGCGGCGTGCGGAACACATGGTGGACCTGCGCGGCCCGCGACGCGGCGAAACTCGCCATGTCCAGCGCGCTCTTGCCAAAGCCGACGACCACGACCCGCGCACCGTCAAACATCGATAAATCCGTGACCTCGCGTTCCGTGATCACTTGGCCGGCGAACTGCGCTTCGCCAGCGAGCAGGGGCCGGTGCTTGCCTTCGCTGTATTGGCCCGTCGATACGATCAGGTAATCGAAGTGCTGGGAAAAATCTTCGTCACCGGCGCCAGCGGGCGTTGCATGCCTTACCTCAAGCGCCCAACCACCGGCCTCGACCGCGCGGGCCGCAAGCACTTCATGGCCTAAACGCACATCGAATTGCCGCGCCTCCACCAGTGCTTGCAGATAACGAAGGATCTGCTCGCCGCTCGGGTGCAATGCCGGCGTGAAGGGCCACGGGAAACTGCTTAAGTGATATTCCGCTGCGGTGTTTTGCAGGCTGACACCGGGGTAGGCACGCGCCCACACGCCGCCGACGCGCGCGCCACGCTCGAACAGTACGACGGCAAAGCCGCAGCGTGTGAGCACATCGGCATAGGCGAGTCCGGACATGCCGGCGCCGATGATCGCAACACGCAGGGCAGTCATCGCTCATCCTCCGGGTCTAGACAACCAGGTCTACAGATTGCACATAGCGCGCGAACCGGATAGTCGCGCACAACGGTGAAGTTTGGTGCGCATGATTAATCAGGCCGCGCGGCGCTAACGCGACAACCGCGCCTTCACTTCGCTCATGAAGTCGATGTGCTGCTCAGCCGTGGTCAAGCCCATACCCATGGTGCACACCGAGACATGCGTGCCACCGGCATCGCGCCACATCTGTGCGGCCTTGACCGCTGCATCGACGCTGCGCGAGACATTGGTGATGAAATCGAGCCCATAGCCGTCGAGTGAACGACCGGCTTCCGTGAGGTGATGTTTGACGCGTGCGAAGTGCGCCAGGGGATCGTCGCCGGCGAACATGAAGCCATCGCCGAGGTAGCCACCGCGCCGGAAGGCCGGTTCCTGGAAGCCGCCGATCCAAATCGGGATCGGGCGCCGCGGGCGCGGCAGGATGTTGCCGCGATCGACTTCGTCGAAGCGGCCCTTGAAGGTGACCAGCGGCTCGCTCCAGTAACGACGCAGCAGCGCAATCTGTTCGTCAGCGCGCGCGCCGCGGGTCTTGAATGCCTGGCCCAGTGCCTGGTATTCGACGTAGTTCCAACCCACGCCAATACCGAAGCGCAGCCGTTCGCCGGACATCAGATCAAGGTCAGCGACTTGTTTAGCGACCAGCGCGGTCTGGCGCTGCGGCAGGATGATGACGCCGGTGGCAAACTCCAGGCGCTGGGTCATGCCGGCCAGATAAGCGAACAGGATGAAAGGATCGTGAAACGGATCCTGTTCCGTGTAAGGCCCCCACAGTTTGGGTTCGCGATCGTGGGTGGCGCCGACGACATGATCGTAGGCCAGCAGATGATCGTAACCGAGCGCCTCAGCCGCGAGCCCGATCTTGCGCACTGCATCGGGATTGCCGCCGAGTTCGATTTGTGGATAGACGACGCCTATTTTCATAGTGAATCTCCCCTTGTTAGTGTGTTGTCATTGTATCGAGAACAGGCTGCGCGATGAATTTACTGAAGTCGTACGCTGCTTGAAGTTTCAAATATCTTCAGGCGCGATCCGCGCCGCCAGCCCCGCCATGCCAGGCGAGATCAGCAACTGACAAGACAGACGACTGGTGGGACGCCGATAGGCGGAAAGCTCAAGCAAATAGTTCTCGTCCTCAGCCATGGCCGGCAGGCGCTTGAAGGCGTGCTCCTCGACATGCACATGGCAGGTGCCGCAGGAGCAATTGCCACCGCAGAGCGCGAGCAGTTCGAGCAGACCCTGGGCGCGGATATTTTCCATGAGGCTCACGCCATCGCTACATTCAAGGGTGTGGACCTGACCGTCGCGGGTCGTGAGGATAACGGTTGTCATGACGGGCGGCGGTCTCGACGTTGATCTCAAGCGCTCTGTGCCGAGGCCAGCCAGGCTTCGACCCCGGCATTGCCGACAACATTACTGCGCGGTGCGCGCGGCGTGAAAACGATAGGCACATTACCCATGCCCGATACGAAGCCCGGCCACCAGCGACTCGCACGTTTGGCGTCCAGCGCGTAGTCGGGCAATCGCGTCAGAAATTCCTCGATCACGATATGGGCTTCGAGGCTCAGCAGGTGCACGCCAAGACAGCGATGCACACCCAGCCCGAGGCCGACGTGGCGATTGGGGCTGCGATCGGCGATGAAGCTGTCGGGGTGTTCGAATGCACGCGGGTCGCGGTTAGCGACCGGATTACACAGCACCACCATCTGATCTTTTTTCATCTGTGCCCCAGCGATGCTGATGTCTTCCAGTACCAGACGCGCGGTGAAGGCTGGCGAGTAGTAGCGAAGGAACTCGTTGATGACCTTGGGGATGAGGCTGCTATCGCGCACCAGGCGCGCGCGCAGATCGACATCCCAGCCCAGACGCCACAGGATCGAGCCGAGCAGATTTTTGGTGTTGTCTATGCCACCCAACATCAGCACCGTGCAGAAGCCGAGCAGTTCCTGGTGATTGAATTTGCGCCCGTCGACGTCGGCATTGATCACTTGCGAGAGGATGTCGGCGCCACCCTCGCGCTGACGGCTGGCGATGGTGTCCTCGAAGTAAGCGTACATCTCGGCGATATCGGTGGCCGCGCCTTGCGGATCGACGATGAACCCTTCGGACAGCGCGCGGCACCAGCGCATGAACTTGGGCCCGAGTTCAGCCGGCAGGCCCATGAGCAGGGCAGTGAGAATGGCCGGGATGGGCCGTGCCACCAGTTGCCCGACGTCGGCCGCGCCGCTGGCGATGAAGCCGTCGATCAGCAGATTGACGTTGTCGCGCAGGATGTCGTCGTAGATGCGCACACCATTGGGGCCAAATGGCGAGTTGACCAAGGCACGCGCGAAACGATGATCGGGATCGTCCTGGCCCGCGATCATCAATGCTTCACCGGTGCCATAGCGCGGGAAGGTTGGCTCGGTGTTGGAGAAAGCGCTCGGATTGCGTGCGATCTCGCTGTATTCCTCGTAGCCGAGCACGGCCCAGAAGCCGCCGTGCACTTTGCTCCAGCCGACATAACGTTGGCGAGCGATGGCCTCGTCGCGCAAGGCCTCGTAATAGGCGCAGGGCGTGCCGTCCTGGCCGATCTGCGGATGCAGATGATCGAAATTCGTGAGCAGGTCGATGTGGGTGCTGGGGGCTCCCGTGCTGGACGTGGTCATCGGCGTGGCCTCCCCGGGCGCTTATTAAGTCGCCGATTCTGGCCCCTGCGGGGACTGCCGAGCAAGCACGGTCGGCGCGATGTGGCTTGGGCCAAGCGTCAGCACCGCGCCTCGCGTGATGTCACCGACGCTGCCGAGGTGCCTGCTGGCGGTTTAGCCGCGCATCGCCGACGTATAACGCAGCAAGACACACCCCCGATGAAGACCCATCACATTGTCACCGTAGTCGGTGCCCGCCCACAGTTCATCAAAGCGGCGGCGGTAAGTCGTGTATTGCGCACTACGCCAGCATTTCGACGACAACATGTCGGCGGTGTTTTTTCGCGAGCTCGGCATCCCGGCGCCGCGCTTCAACTTGAATATCCACGGCGGACAATATGGCCAGATGACCGGGCGTATGCTGGAGGCGAGCGAGCACGTGCTGGTCGATCACCTAAGCGCCTTGCTGTTCTGCCCGACCTTCGCTGCGGTCGCGCAACTCGGTCGCGAAGACATTAGCGAGGGCGAGGCGGCGTTGAAAATGGTGACCTTGATCGGGCGCTTTCTGGGTAGGTGACGACGCGTCTCGCCCTTAGGACCCTGGTCAAAATTATCCTTACCTTCGGCTGTTCGTGAGCGCCTGCGGCGGCGTTGCATTTCTTGGCAACAGCCACGCTGTTGCCAAGAAACGCGCCTTACCGTAACCACTCACCAACACCCTCGGTGTTGACAAGATAATTTCGACCAGGGCCCTTAGAGATCGGTATCGCCCTTCAACAAACGCTGCAATATCGTTCGTCGTAAAATCTCATTGGTGCCGTCCGCAATATTGATGATGCGTAGTATCTGCCAGATCTCGGCCAGTCCCACTTCATTGGTGAGGCCCATGCCTCCATGGGCCTGCATGGCGCGGTTGACGGCTTCGAGTCCCACTTCAACTGCGTAACACTTAGCCATCGATAATTCCTTGATGGCCCGCTCGCCACGATCGAGCAGGGTGGCGGCATTGATACCCATCAAGTGCGCGGCGTGCAATTGCATGGCGGATTCCGCGAGCGGGAAGGTGATGCCCTGGTATTCGGCAATCGGGTGGCCGAAAGCTTCACGCTGCTGTACATACTTCAGCGCTAGTTCGATGGCAAACCGTCCGAGACCGACGGCGCGCGCGGCGTTGTAGACGCGGCCCAGCGACACACCGAGCAAGGCGGTGCCGAAACCTTGATGCAGCTTGCCGACCAGCTGCTCAGGTTCGACGCGGATGTTGTCGAGTACCAGCGCACCTTCGTCGCCACCGGCGTGACCGAATAACTTCACCACACTTTCAACTTCGAAACCCGGCGCGGTAGTCGCGATCAGAAAGGCCGAGATGCCGCCTTGATGGGCAGCGGCGGCTTGGGCATCGGTAACGGCGAACACAACGCAGTAATCGGCGTGGGGCGAGTTGCTGGTCCACAATTTGCGACCGCTAATGCGCCAGCCGTCACCGTCGGCGACCGCGCGGGTCTTGATCATGCTGGCATCGGAGCCGGCACCCGGCTCCGACAAACCAAAGCACATCGAGCGTCGGCCACTCAAGAGTTCCGGCAGGATGTGTTGGCGTACTTGTGTGCTGACGTGTTCCAGCACCGCGCTGGCGGCGAAGGCCCAATGGCCGATGGTGTAGGGTGCGAGGAAATGCCGCGCACCACAGGTGTGATAGACCGTCTGCCAGGCGACGAAGTAGGCGAGATGGCCGAGTCCACCACCGCCCATGGCCTCGGGCACACACATATTGAAAAAGCCCGCCTCGGCCGAGGCCATGCGTATTTCGCGAATGATGGCGTAGACCTCGTCGGCATAACGACCGTCGGCGGCGTAACGTCGGCGCGGGTCGTCGAGCAGGGCAGCATGTTGCTCGTGGCGCGGCAATACTTCGCGGCGCACGAAGACTTCGATGGCATCGCGCACGGCGATGATGTCGGCGGGCAGGTCAAAGGCGATACTGGTCATGGCAGCTTCCTTACGCGTGCAAGCACCGCGCGGCCTGCGTCGCGGCACGATAATTCAAGGTTTCTGTTCGCCGCGTGTAGCGACAAACATGGTCGCCGCGCCACTCGCCAGGATCACGAGTATGCCCAGCAGGCTGTAGTGATCGGGCAGTTGGCCGAAGAATAGATAGCCGGTGGTCGTCGACCAGATCAGCTGCATGAACAGCAGGGGCGCGATGAACGATGCGCTCGACCACACATAGGCGCGAATCAAACACCACTGGCTGATGGCGCCGAGTACACCGAGCGCGGCGAGCATCAACCACTGTTTGGTATCGATGTTCGCTGGCCAGCCGCCCCACCAACCTTGCAGCGGGAGCAGGGCGGCTGAAATCACCACGCTGACGGCGGCTGAGATGAACATAGTGGTGAAGGAGTTGTCGAGCTGCGCCAGACGGCGCGTCAGCAGCTGGAAGCTGACATTGCACACCACTGTGAGCAAGGCGAACACCACACCAAGGTGATCGAGCTGGGTGCCAGGGCGTACCAGCACCAGCATGCCGAGAAAGCCGACGCCTGCGCCTAGCCAGCGCAGCCGTCCAATGTGCTCGGCCAATAGACGACCGGCTAGGAGCATGACGATGAAGGGCGCGATGAAGTTGATGGCGGTCGCTTCGGCCTGCGGTAGCCGGAACAGCGCGGTGAAGAAGAACAGCGTGAAGCCTGCCATCGACAGCCCGCGCCATACCTGCAGGGCGAGGTGACGCGTGACAAACAGCTGCGCGCTCATGCGCGGCCCAAGTACCAGTAGCATCAGCACCGCCTGGCCGCCGTGTCGTGCTAACGCGATGAGCGGGATGCCCATGTCGCGGGACAAAGTTTTGCCGGTGGCGTCGAGTAGCGCGAAAAGCGTCTGTGCGCCGACCAACAGGGCGAGTGCACGCAGCGGGTGAAAGCTCGCCGTAGGGGGCGCGCTCATGCACGCCCCGGCCTAACGAACTCACACCACGCCGGCCGTGCACTGCCTACTGCCAGTGCATGAGGAAGGCCGCGATATCGCGAATATCGCGCTCGTCCTGCGCATTCAGCGGCTCGGGAAACGGCGCCGGCATGGGTGCACGCGGCTTCTTGATGAAGGCCACCAGCTCAGCCTCGGTCATCTTGTTCTTGACCT
>JANMJF010000437.1:0-3208 GCA_031371245.1 Pseudomonadota bacterium
GTAATCAGGCCGAGTTGGTAGGCGTGGCAGGGCTGGGGATCAATACCCTGGCCGTTACCGTTGGGAACGAGGTCTGGAGCGCGCTCAAACCGAGCCTGGCGCAAGCCGACGGTCATCCTGTGCACCCCATTGCCGCGAGCAGCCTGAAACCGGTTATCGAAGACATCAAGGCCGGCGGCAAGCAGTTCACCATGGCCATGGTCTTTCCGACCTCCACCCACAATTACGTATTGCGCTATTGGTTGGCAGCGGGCGGCATCCATCCCGGTTATTACACCGCCGGTGACAACACCGGCACCAGCGATGCGGAAGTGCTGTTGTCGGTCACACCGCCGCCGCAGATGCCGGCCACGTTGGGCGCCGGCACGATTGCCGGTTACAGCGTTGGTGAGCCCTGGAATCAGCAGGCCGTAATGAAGGGCATCGGCGTGCCAGTGATCACCGCAGCCGAGATCTGGTCACGCACGCCGGAGAAGATCCTGGGACTGCGCCGCGATTTCGTCGAGAAGAATCCAGTCACGGTCAAAGCGTTGATCAAAGCCGTGATCCGCGCCGAGCAATGGATGGATGCGGACCACGGCGCGAATCGCGATGAACTCGTCAAGATCTTGTCGCGGCCGGAGTATGTCGGCGCCGATGCCGCCGTGCTGACTGGCCCTCTGCATGGTCAGTACCAATACGAGAAGGGCGATGTGCGGCCCACGCCCGAGGCCAATGTTTACTTCGCCGAGCAGGCCGGCTATCCCTTCTATGGCGATGCAGTGTGGTTTCTGACCCAGATGCGCCGCTGGGGCCAGATCCCACAGGCGCAGCCCGATAGCTGGTATGAACAGACCGCCAAGCAAGTCTATCGCGCCGATCTGTATCGCGCTGCGGCCGAGGAATTGATCGCGGCCGGTACGGTCGATGCGTCGATACTGCCGCCCGCCGACAGTATCTCCGCCGGTAAGTCGCGCTTCATCGATGGCATCGAGTTCGATGCCACGCAACCCAATGCCTATCTTGCCAAACAGGTCATCGGCCAGCAGGGGACAGCGAAATGAGCTTCGCATCCACCGCCAGCTTCTGTGAGCGAGTCGGCTTGAACTGGTTCGCGCCCCTGCTGCGTTTGTGCGGCGGTGAGGACCCCAGCCGTCAGTTGAAATCCTTGTTCGAAGTATGCGGCGTGCCGATGCTGGCCATCGCGGTGTTTCTCGGCGCCTGGCAGTTGATCGCACACAATGTCGAGACCAGTCTCGGCGTATTGCCGGGGCCGGCGGCGGTGGCGAGTGAATTCGGCAATCTCATCGACGAACATCACGCTGAACGGGCCAAGGCGGCCGCCTTCGCCACACGGCAAGCTGAGCGCAATATCGAACAGGCGCGCAGGGAGCCAGGCTTCAAACCGGTCACTCGGCCGTGGACCGGCAAGCGCACTTTCTTCGATCAGATAGCGACCAGCCTGGTGACGGTCTTCACCGGCTTCATGCTCGCGACCGTGGTCGCCGTGCCGCTCGGGCTGCTGTGCGGCAGTAGTCGTGTGGTGCAGGCGGCTTTGAATCCCTTGATTCAGATCTTCAAGCCGGTCTCGCCGCTGGCGTGGTTGCCGATCGTCACCATCCTGGTCAGCGCGACGTTCCAGGGCAATGACGGCTGGTTGTCAAAATCTTTTCTGGTCTCGGCTATCACGGTCACGCTCTGTTCGTTGTGGCCGACCATCATCAATACCGCGCTTGGTGTGGCCTCGGTCGATCGCGATTTATTGAACGTCGCGCGTGTATTGAGACTGTCGTGGCCGCGCCGCACGGTCAAGATCATTCTGCCGGCGGCGCTGCCCTTGATCTTCACCGGCATGCGGCTGTCGCTGGGTGTGGGCTGGATGGTGTTGATCGCCGCCGAGATGCTCGCGCAGAACCCCGGTCTCGGCAAATTTGTGTGGGACGAATTCCAGAACGGCAGCTCGCAGTCCTTGGCTCGCATCATGGTCGCGGTGCTGGTGATCGGCGTGGTTGGCTTCCTGCTCGACCGTTTGATGTTCACTTTTCAGCAACTCGTCAGCCGCGGCGCGGCGACACGTTGAGCCGCACGCGGAGAAATCATCATGGCCTTGCTTGAATTGCAGCAGCTGGCGAAGAGTTATCACAACGGCACGCGCACGCTAGAAGTCCTGCGCGATATTAATCTGAGCGTGGCAGAGGGTGAATTTCTCGCCATTGTCGGCTTTTCGGGCAGCGGCAAGACCACGCTGTTGTCTTTGATCGCAGGCTTGATCACGGCCGACAGTGGCAGCCTTTATCTGCGCGGTAAAGCCATTACCGCACCGGGCCCGGATCGTGGTGTGGTGTTTCAGTCCTATGCGCTGCTGCCGTGGTTGACGGTGCGCGACAACATCGCGCTGGCGGTCGACCAGGTATGCGCCGGCCAGTCGCGCCAACAGCGCGCCGCGCGCGTCGACCATTACATCGACTTGGTCGGCTTGAGCCACGCCGCCGAGCGCAAGCCGGCGGCGCTGTCGGGCGGCATGCGCCAGCGTGTGGCGGTGGCCCGCGCGCTCGCCACCGACCCCGACATTCTGTTGCTCGACGAGCCGCTATCGGCCTTGGATGCGCTCACCCGCGCACGCTTGCAGGATGAACTCGAGCGAATTTCCCAGGCCGAGGGTAAGACCGTCATTCTGATCACCAACGATGTCGACGAGGCCTTGCTGCTGGCCGATCGCATCGTGCCTTTGACCCCTGGACCGGGGGCCACCTTGGGGCCGGAGTTCATGGTCTCCCTGCCGCGCCCGCGCGAACGGGCGAGCATGAACGCCAATGCAGATTTTAAGGCGCTGCGCGCGCAGATCACCCGCTGTCTGCTCGACTACGGCCACAGCCAGGCGGCCGACAACACCACCACCGATCTGACCCTGCCGTCCATCACGCCGATTACGCAGCTGGCGGAAGCACCGCCGCGCGTTTATCAGGAGGCTGCGCGCTCGGCCATCACTCGCGGCTACGTCGAGTTCTCCGCTGTCACCAAGACCTATGCCACGCCGCACGGCCCGCTGAACGTGGTCGAAGGTTTCGATCTCAAGATGCAACGCGGCGAAGTGGTGTCTCTGATCGGCCACTCGGGTTGCGGCAAGTCGACGGTGTTGTCGATGATGGCCGGGCTGACCGAGATCTCGGGCGGCGGCATTATTCTCGATGGTCATGAAATCTGGCATGCCGGTCCTGATCGCGCGGTG
>JANMJF010000488.1:0-2317 GCA_031371245.1 Pseudomonadota bacterium
GCCGTCGAAGGTGTATGGATTGCAAGAGAACAGCTCGCCCGGCTTGCCGTCCGGTACCTCATTGCCGTCCTCATCCAGCATCCGGATCGGCGCGGAGCCGACACACTCGCGGCCTACTGAGCCCAGCTTTGTGAACTGCTCGTGGGGATGCAGCATCGTCACCCAGCCGGCCTCGGTCGAGCCGTAGAGCTCGAAGAGCCCGGAGTTGCGGAACATTTCCATGATCGCGCGCTTTGTGTCGGGGCGGGCTGGCGCCGAGGAGATCATCAGCCGCGTTACGTGATCGCACCGGTTCGCCTCGCGAGCCGCTGCGGGCAGGCCTAGCATCGTGATGTAATGAGTCGGCACCAGCGATGTGAATGTCACGCGGACCTCAGACAGTGTTCGGAGACAGTGCTCTGGATCGAAGCTCTTGCGCGAGTAGATGGTCGCCACGGCGCCGCAATACGCGAAAGACCCGAAGAAATAGAGCGAGTTCGCATGGCACATGGGCATCACGAGCAGCGCATTGTCTTCGCGAGTTATGCCGAGTTCGATCTCGGTGACGAGTGACAGCAACGCGTTACCCTGATGACTGCGAATTGCGCCCTTAGGATTTCCGGTAGTGCCGGACGTGTACATCAACGTCGAGGGATCGGCCGCGTCCACCACGACAGCGGGTTCGCTGTCGCTTGCTGCCGCGAGCAGTGCCTCGTAGTCGCGATAGCCTGCCGGGCAACGTGAGCGTCCGAAACGAATGAACCGCGACGGCGAGAGTGCCAGATCCCCATGAATCTGCTCGATCACGCCGGCGAGCTCGTCCTGGACGATGAGTGCGCAAACGCTCGCATTTTCTAATATGTATCGCACCTCGTGACTGACGAGCCGGAAGTTGATGGGAACCGTGACGAGTCCTGCTTTGGCGGTGGCGGCGTAGATTTCGGCCCATTCTACGCAGTTGTAGGCAAGCACAGCAATTCGGTCACCGTGCTTCAGACCCAAGCCCAGTAGGGCATTGGCCAGCCGGCAGGCGCGTCCATTCCAGGCGCGATAGGTCATTGCGCGTTCGAGATCGCGTACGGCGGTCTTTTGAGGGTTCAGCCTAGCCTGAGTGGAGAGGACCTGGCCGAGGTTCAGTACGGGTTGGCGCATGGTGAGGTGCTCCGGGACATCTTGACTATTTTGCGAAGCGCGCCGGTTCCTTGGACGATCGGCCGCCTGTCTGGCCAGGCGGCACGGTTGAGAGAGCCCTTTCAAGGCGTTCAGCTGCATTCCTGACATGCCCGACGGCCTCAGCCTCGGCACGATCGGCGTCACCGCGAATGATCGCTTCCAGAATATCGCCGTGCTGCTGCCAGATTATCTGTGGTGGCTCCGCGCGACGAAGAACCACGCCCATCACCCGGCGCAGTTGACGCCAATGCAGTCCAGCTGTCAGCGCCAGCAAAGGGTTTCCGGAGGCCTCGTAGATGAAGTCATGAAAGGCTATGTCGCAATGCACCATCCCCACGATGCTGGCTTTGGCTATGGCCGCCTTCCCATTGGAGATCTTCAGTGCGCCATCGCGTTTCAGAGCTGCTGCGACATTTTTCGATGCCCGGGCCCGCTCAGCCGCGCGTCTTGCCGCGAGGCCGTCGAGCGCTGCACGGATTTCGTAGTGGTGCCGCATCATGGTCAGGTCGAGGGGAGCAACGAAGAGCCCCCGTTTCCCAAGCTCCTGCAGCAGGCCATCGTTTTTCAGCATGGCCAATGCCTGCTGAATAGGCTGGCGCGACACCCCGAGCCCGCTCGCGAGTTGCTCCTGCACAAGATGCATACCGGGTTCGAGCCTACCGTCGCAAATCTCGTCGAGCAGCGTCTGGTACACTTGCTCGGTCAGGCCCGGCTCTAATTTCAGCGGTTTCATCCATTGCACTCCGAATTCAGAGTTCAGTACCATTACGGCTGCGCTTGAGTCAAGCCCACTGAAGAGCGCGGCCCGCAAGATGGATGCAAATGGCGTCGCCAAATGCTGAAGGATGCTTCTCTTGCGGTTGCAACACGACCTTCATGACGCCGTTGCGACAGCGCGGATCGCATCGGCACATATGCCGATAAAATGCTGACCGGGACCTGAGGAATCACTGACCGCTGATGTGCCATCAGGGGACACGCCAATTCGCATAAGATGGGCTTCTGGAACAAAACTGACCGAACTCAACACTCGGCATATTCCTGCCCGGTGCGTTTGAAACGCAGGGTTTGCGCTACTTCGATGATCGACGACTTCGATCGTCGCAAATCGTGCACCGCCGCTTCAAGTGAGGCAAGGATCTCGCCCGGCAGTGCGGTCGTGAAG
>JANMJF010000569.1:0-2201 GCA_031371245.1 Pseudomonadota bacterium
CACATCGACCGACAGACTCGCCGCCCAGCCTTCTTCGTTGTCGGTCACGCCGAAGCCCGAGGGATTATTCACCAGCACATCGACCCGCCCAAGTACGGCATGGGCGCCATCGAGGAACTTACCCAGCGCATCGGCATTGCCGACATCACAACTGGAAGCGAACACTTTCACGCCGAGTGCAGCCAATTCGGCGCGCGTTGTTTCCAAGGCATCGGCGCCCCGTGCGCAGATCGCGACGTTCGCCCCTTCGCGGGCGAATTCCAAGGCGATGGCCCGCCCAATGCCCTTGCTCGCGCCGGTGACGATGACGCCCTTGCCCTTGAGTCCGAGATCCATGTGCTTTCCTCTGTCTGCGGCAGCGACTGCCACGCGTGATGGTTGTGCGTGCCAACCCTGTCGGGTGAGGCACGCGAAGAGCGTTGAAGATAGGGCGTAGCGACGGATCGGGCAAGGCGCGAAGCGCCCGGGCTTACAAGACCAGACTCGGCCCGCCGGTGTTCGTCCAGTAGTCGTTGTCGTAGTACTCGCGCCACTCAATTATCTTGCCGTTCTCGGTCAGCTCGAACATGCCACAGACCTTGAGCTCCATCTGCCACACGCCGCTGCCGTTCCAGTCCCACTGGTCGACGCGCTCGGTGATGACCTTGTTCTCATGGCCGAAACAATTGACGAGTTTGAACTCGACTTTCTTGGCGGGCACAAAAATGGACGCGATCATCTTGCGCACATTGTCCTTGCCGCGGATCGCTTCGAGCGGTTGATTCAGGTAACACATGTCCTCGGTGCACTGCGCCATGCAGGCCTCGACGTCACGATCATCCCAGCCCTTGAGAAAGGCGCGCACTACGCCTTCGTTGCGCGCAATCTTTTGTTCGTTGTTCATGATGTTCTTACTCCCCTCACGCCGCACGTAGTTTGCGCGCGGCCTGGAAGGCCGGCGAACTTGAAGGCCAGAAACTGCGTGACGTTGGGATTCATGATGTAGTCGGTGAAGTGGTGCTCAATGCCCCACACCGACTGGAAGCCGAGATCGGCGGCTTTCTTGGCGATGGCCATGTCCTCTTGATAGAGCTGGTAGTCCGAGATGGCCTGGCCCGGGTTCTGGAAAATCGCGGTATGTCCTACGTGCATAGTCGTGCTCCCCTTGATTAGGACGCGTACGTGTCGCTGGTTGCGTGGGTGGTGGTGGCCAGATGCAAGCTCAGTCGAGGTGCAGGGTCGGGCCGCCGTTGTCGAACCACATGCGGTTGTCGAAGTAATCGCGCCAACCGCAGATCTTGCCCGCGTCATTGAGATCGAACATGCCGATGCAGGGCAGCTTGAGCCCCCAGCCCTGACCATCGAAGTCCCAGCAATCGAGACGCTCGGTGACCACCGTATTGCCACGACCGAAGCAGTTGCGCAGTTCCCAGTGCACACCCCTCGACAGCTTCATGATACCGGCGACTATCTTGCGCACATCGGCCTGGCCGACCACCGGTGCGAGCGGCTGATTGATATAGACGATGTCATCCGACAGACAAGCCATTGCCACGTCGGGATCGATAGCCTCCCAGGCATCGACGAACAAGCGCACCTTGAATATATTGCGCGCCACTTTCTGCTCTTCAGTCATGGGCTCTCCCCTGTTTTGCGTGATGGGATCAGACTTAGTGTCAGCCTATCGGCCGGATCTCGTAGCCGATCTTCGGAAAATGCACGACCACGGTGCCGACCTGCGGGTCAGTGCGGCGGATCGACACGGATTGCATGCTGGTCGCGACCAATTCGCCCACCACCGGCACTTCGGCATAGTCGCTAGGTGTGACGGTGACTGGGGTACCGGCTGCAATGTTCAAAGGATCGGAAGCGTCGACCCCGCAGGACGCAGCCGGCTCGGCGCGGCGAGCGATATCGAGCGCGGCGGCCGGCGCCAATTCTTCGCGCCTGCCATGGCCGATGGCGGCGAGACGTTGTTCCCAGGCAGCGATCTGCGGATAAGGGTCATAGGCCCACGTTGCTTCGGCGGGTGCGAAGCGACGCAGGAACCAGGGATCCCACATTGCATGCAGATCGACCAGCCCTGGTTTATCGCCGGTCATGAACTTACGTCCATCGGCGAGTTGCAGGGTCAGAAATTCGGTATGGGCACGCAGACGCGTGCGGTAGCCCGGCAATTGTGGTTTGAGCTGGTCGGTGTCGAACTGCGTCATCCACATCTT
>JANMJF010000598.1:0-7653 GCA_031371245.1 Pseudomonadota bacterium
CCGACGAGACACAAGCTTTGATGGGTGACATGAGTCGCGCCGGAGAACTCGCAACCCTGGCCCCGGAGCGGGTGTGGCAAGAGCTGCGCCGCGCGCTCATGGAGCCCCATCCCGAATTGTTTATCGAAGTACTGCGCCGCTGCGACGCGCTGGCGGCTTTGCTGCCCGAAATTGCCTGCCTGTTCGGCGTGCCGCAGCCGCCGCGCTATCACCCCGAAATCGACACTGGTGTGCACGTACTGCTGGCGCTCAAGCAGGCCGTCAGGCGCGAGGCGGGCGAAGTAGTGCGTTTCGCGGTATTGACCCACGATCTCGGCAAGGGCACCACGCCGGCTGAATTGCTGCCGTCGCATCATGGCCACGAAGAACGTGGCGCCGCTTTGGTCGACGCATTGTGTGAACGCCTGCGCGTACCGCGCGAACATCGCGAACTGGCGGTGCTGGTTTCGCGCCTGCACACCCAGGTGCATCGCGCGCTCGAATTGAAGGCCTCAAGCATCGTGCGTCTGCTCGCGCAGGCCGACGCGATACGCCGCCCGTCGCGCTTCGAACAATTGCTCGAGGCCTGTCTGCTCGATGCGACCGGCCGACTGGGACTTGAGGATCAGGCCTACCCTCAGGCTGCGCGGCTGCGCGCCGCATTGAGCGTAATAACGGCGGTCTCGCCGCAGCCGCTGCTGGCACGTGGCATCCAGGGCGCAGCGCTAGCCGACGCCTTAGCGCAGGCGCGCGGCGACGCGCTCAGAGACAGTGGTATCTGATCGCGTAGTCGGGCTCATCGGCACCAGGCTTGCCGGGGATGATGTGACCTTCGCCAGTCAGGCGCAGGGATTCGCGTTTGAACTCGATGCGCCGGCCGTCTTTGCCTACCACCAGCGAGCCATTGGTACTGTTATCAGTAATCGTGCAGCGACCACGACTGTACTGCGCGGACAGATGCTGGCGCGACACCAGATCCTTGCCAATCACCAGATCATTTTTATCACCGCGCCCGATTGAGATCACCGGGCGCGAACTGTCGACCCGCACGATGCGACCGTCATAGCTGAATTCAACCGCGTCGTAGTTCTGTGCCTCGCGTGACGGCGCTTCACCGTTGTAAGCAGTAATCGATTCCACGTCCCAGATGATCTCGTACAGCTCGACGTGTTCGAGCGCGATGAAATTCCAGGTTTCGTCATCGACGTAACGAGAGACTGCGCGATAAATACGTGGCAGATGGTCGATCAGGGCTTTGGTCGCAAGGGTCTGTTCGGGCTTGGCGTGATTGCCGACCCAATGGGCAATCTTGGCGGTCTCGCCGGCCAGCGTCTCGGCATCACTGCGCACCTCGCCATAGTGCAGGCCGATGCGCATGCGGATGCGCGGCCCACCGTCACGCGTATGGCGTTCGTGCATTTCAATGTGAATTTCGGAAGCGGCGGCGGCGGCCTGCAGCGGTTGCGCGAACTGCGCCACGACTTGATCGCCGACTTCGGCCAGCGCGCGGCCATGCTGCTCAACGCACAGCGCCTTGATGGCCGTCAGGCAGTCGGCCACCAGCGCCTGGGCCTGCACGTCACCGATTTGCTCATAGAGCGCCGTGCTGCCGGCGATGTCCGCCGTCATGATGACGAGTTTGTTCGAGTCCACTTTGCCGCTCATGGCACACAGGCCAGCTTCCATTCCCAGGCGATCCACGCTCCCTGTAGCGGCGCGGATCGAATAATCTCAAATTAAGATTTCGGTGCGCGACTCGCCAGCGCTTCAGTGGGCACTGCTACCCCACAATTCTGTGAGGCGCTGATCCCGCCCACAGTTGTAGCGATAGAACTTATAGCGCACCGGATTTTTCTTGTAATAGTCCTGGTGATACTCTTCCGCCGCATAAAACGCCGTGGCTTTCACCAGTAAGGTCCGGACCTCGGCCGTGAATGGTTTGCTCTGCTCAAGCGCCGCGAGCGAAGCCTCGGCAGCCTGCTTCTGGGCGTCGTTGTAATAGAAGATCGCCGTGCGATACTGATTGCCGTGGTCGCAGAATTGCTGATCTACAACCGTCGGATCGATGTTGTGCCAGAACACGTCCAGGAGCTTCTCGTAACTCACACGATGTGGGTCGTAGACCACTTGCACCGATTCGGCATGGCCGGTGCCGCCGGCCGAGACCTGCTCGTAACTTGGATGGGCCACTTGGCCACCGGTATAGCCCGAGGTTGTGGATACCACGCCGTCGAGCGCATCGAACGGCCCTTCCATGCACCAGAAACAGCCGCCAGCAAAGGTCGCAGTTTCGAGCGTTGCCGGTTCGCCCGCCGCGGTGGCGGGACCACTCGGGGGCACAGCGTCGGCTGCGGTGGCGCTGCATTCGAACAGTGCGCAGAGCAGCAGCAGCATCAATCGAGAGGCGAATGTGGGCGGCATGTGCTCGCTCCCTTGCTAGGCGATGGACTCGTTACGACTCGATGCACACGGCGAAGTTGCAGACCTCGCGGCGCCGCCCGACGCGCCGCGAATCATGGCATGAAACCGTCCAGGCGATATCGTTCATCGTGTAGAAAACCAGCCAGCTGCGGTGTGTCGCCAACACCAAGCGCCATGACCTTGAAGGTCTGGCCCATGCTGCCCGGCAGCAGCAGCAGTTTTGCTTGCTGCGCCAGACGATAACGCACGACCTCGTCGCCGCCTACAGCAGCGAGCACCGACTCGAGGCCATTGTCGAGCAGGAAGTGTGCCTGGGTGGTATAGCCGAGCACGTCAAAGCCGGCCACCAAGCCCTGCTCGGCGACGGCGGTGAAATCGACCGAGGCAGTAATGTCCTGCAGACCCGGATATAGAAACGGATCGTCATGAACGTGGTGTTGATAGTGACATTGGAGCGTGCCGCCGACGCGTGTGTCATGCCGGTATTCGTGGCGCGGATAGCCATAATCGACAAGCAGTACCACCGCCCGTGCCAGGCGCCCACGCATCGCTGTCAACCACGAGGCCAGGGCGGGGTTGGCCTCACTGATGTAACCCTCCGGCAGTTTGGCAGCCCACGTCGCGTCGAAGGTCGAGCCACCGTAAGGCCGGCTCGACCACACAAAACGCTCGCCGTCCAAGGCGACCGTCAACTCGCGCCAGCGCCCCGCCTCGACGATGCAGCGCTCGACCGGCATGGCATCCAATACTTCGTTGGCGAGCACCACACCGTGCACGCCGGCCGCTGGATGGGCGTCGCACCAGCGCAGCCGTGTGCGCAAGGCGGCGGGAAGCAAAGCGCAGGCCGCCTGTTGGCGTTTGCGCAGGGCCACGCTCGGTTCGACGATGCAGTAATAGGCGGGCAGCCGCTCGGCTTGTTGCAGCAGATGTAGAAGATCGCAGGCCAGCCGGCCACTGCCAGCGCCATATTCGACGATACCGTCGCCGTGCTTAAGCATGGCGGCACATTGCCTCGCCACGCAGGCGGCAAACAGCGAGCCCGCTTCGGGGGCAGTAACAAAATCGCCGGCGCGGCCGAATATCGCAGCGTCGCCGGTGTAATAGCCGAGCCCCGGCTCGTACAAGGCCATGGCCATGTAGTTATCGAAACCAAGCATGCCACCGGCCGCGACGATTGCAGCGCGAATGCGCGCGGCAAGCTGGCGCGATCTTTCTAGCGCCTCGTGATCGGGATCCGGTAAGCTTGAATTCATGACCATAACGAGTGCCCGCATCGTGGCACGGCAAACTTTTCTGCACAAATATCCATGAGCCGATGACACGTTCGACCCCGCCTTCTGCCCCACTCGTTGCGCTCATCACCGGCGCGGCAAAACGACTTGGCGCAACCACTGCGCGGGCCTTGCATCGTCTCGGCTACGACATCGTCATCCATCACCACACGTCGGGCGATGATGCCGCGCGGCTGGCTGCAGAGTTGAATGGGATACGCGCCGAGTCGGCCGTGACCTTATGCCAGGATCTCGCCGATCCACAGGCCGGCGCCGCCATAGTCAGCACCTTGCGCGGCCTGCGAAAGCGACTCGATCTGCTGGTCAACAATGCGTCGGTGTTTGATCGCACACCACTCGCGCACGTAGATCTGGCCGCGTGGGAACGCATTCAGGCCATCAATCTGCGTGCGCCCTATTTCCTCGCTGTGCACGCCGCGCCGCTGCTCACCGCCAGCCATGGCGCAATCGTCAACATCACCGACATCCACAGTGAGCGACCACGCGCCGACTACAGCGTTTACTGCGCATCTAAGGCCGGCTTGGTGGCGGTCACCCGCGCACTGGCGCTCGATCTAGCGCCGGCGGTGCGTGTCAATGCCGTCGCGCCGGGCCCTATCCTGTGGGCAGACAGCGAAGACGCTACGTTGCAAGCGGCCACCATCGCCGGCACGCCACTGGCGCGACGCGGCGAACCGGAGGATATCGCACAGGCGGTCTGTTATCTCGCGCGCGCGCCCTTCGTCACCGGCCACATTCTCGATGTCGACGGTGGACGCAGTCTGAAGTTATAGCGAGCCGCTCAAGGCGGCGTCGGCATGACCGTGCCCGGCGCGATTTCTTGATCCTCGCGACCGAAACGTGGCAACGGTGTCTGCAAATACCAGCGCTTGCCCTTGGCGTCATACCACCACTTCTGTTCATCATGCATTGAACGAATGACACCGGAATCGAGTTGGTAGTAGTCGATGGTCGCGATCACGCGGGCTTCCTTGCCGTCATCGGAGAGAAACTGATTGCTGACCGTGTAATCGGTCACACGATAGCGGGCGGTATTCTTGAGATCGGCAGCGAACGGTTTGCCATCGGGCGTACGCAAATATTTGGCCGCTTCGTCGTAATAACCCCAGCGGACAAGTTTGCGGTAGTTATTGACCGCCGCATCGAACACCGTGGCACGGTCGGCCTTGCCCAGCGGTATGGCGCCGCAGGCTGCGAGCATCGTCAGCACCAGCGCCGCCCACGAAATTCGAATCACTGCATTACGCATGCGTTTGCACTTCCCATAGTTGTGCCGCCGCGCGCCGTCATGCGCGCGCGCCGCGCTCAATGATCACGCACACGTCGCGTACGTGACGCACCACACCTTGTTTGTTGATTTTGAGGCGCACCCAGCGCAGCGGGAATTCCGCCAGCAAAATGCGCGTAATATTCTCGGCGAGTGCTTCGATGAGTTTGAATTCACTGGCGCGGGCAAAATCCCTGACGCGGTCGGTGACGGCCTTGTAGTCGACGGTGTATTGCAGGTCGTCGGTCGCGCCGGCCTGGCGCGTATCGAGACCCAGTTCGAGATCCAGGATCAAGGTCTGGCGAATGCGCCGCTCCCACTCCCAGACACCGATGACGGTGTCGACCGACAGATGCTGCAGGTAAATAATATCCATGCAAACCGATGCTGCTCAGCGTGAAGGCGGATGTTAGCAGAGTAGCGCGCGCCTTGATCGGCAGAGCGCCATCGGGTGCAATACCACCATGCTTACTTCATTCTTCATGGTCATCGCCGCCTACCTGCTCGGTTCGGTGTCGACGGCGATCGTCGTGTGTCGCGTGCTCGGCGTGGCCGACCCGCGCGCAGTCGGTTCGCGCAATCCTGGTGCCACCAATGTTTTGCGTCACGCCGGCAAGGGCGCGGCAGCCGTCACCCTGCTTGGCGACTCGGCCAAAGGTCTGGTACCGGTGCTGATCGGTCACGCCCTCGGTCTCGGTGCCACCGCGCTCACGGCCATCGCCCTGGCCGCCTTCCTCGGCCATCTCTATCCACTCTATTACGGTTTTGTTGGCGGCAAGGGCGTCGCCACGTTCATCGGCGTAACCCTGGCCCTGAACCTATGGCTGGGCGCGAGCTTTATCGGCATCTGGCTGGTGGTCGCCTTGCTCTTACGCTGGTCGTCCTTGGCCGCGTTGGTCGCGACCGCCAGCATGCCGCTGGTCTCATGGTGGTTAAAGGCGCCACTGGCGGCGGTCGCGCTGCTTGGCGTGATGAGCGGATTAGTGTTCTGGCGCCATCGCGGCAACATCCGCAATCTGCTCGACGGCACGGAGAAGAAGATCGGCCAGAAGAGCTGAGCTTTTGTCCGCGCTCCCAAGCAGATTTAAACAGCGGTCGCGACGTCCGTCACAGCCCCCAGACTGGTCATAGGCCAGCGCGGATAGACCTTGAATCCGGCGCCGTCCCTTTCCCCCGCCGCCAGCCGCAGATGCCCCACGAAGGCGATCATCGCGCCGTTATCCGTTGCATAGCGCAAGCGTGGAAAAGCAACAATCACGTCCAGGCCCGCGCACATCTCCGTCAGGCGCAAACGCAAGGCTTGATTGGCACTGACGCCGCCCGCCACCACCAGTTTCTTCATACCGGTCTGTTGCAAGGCGCGACGAATCTTAATCGCGAAGGTATCGACCACCGCGTCGCTGAAGCCGCGCGCGATGTCGGCGTGCAGAGCCGGGCCGGGGTTGGCCGCGCGCAGGGTGTTGACGACATGGGTTTTCAGGCCGCTGAAGCTCATGTCCAATCCGGGGCGATCCGTCATTGGACGGGGAAAACGGTAGCGGGACGGATCACCCTGCCGTGCCAGAGCCTCGACTGCCGGACCACCGGGATAGCCGAGATCGAGCATCTTGGCGACCTTGTCGAAGGCCTCGCCAGCGGCGTCGTCGAGGGATTCCCCGATGATTTCATAGCGCCCGAAGCCAGCCACGCTGACCAGCAGCGTATGACCACCCGACACCAGCAAGGCCAGAAACGGCGGCTGTGGCCCACCCGGTTCGAGCAGGGGCGCGAGCAAATGGCCTTCCATGTGATGAATGGCCAAGGCGGGAATGTTCAAGCCCCAAGCGAATCCCCGCGCGAAACCGGCCCCGACCAGCAGCGCCCCGGCTAGACCCGGGCCGGCGGTATAGGCGATGCCATCCAGCTTCTTGGCGGGCATGCCAGCCTCAGCGAGCGCCGCAGCCACCATCGGGGCGAGCTTACGCACGTGGTCGCGCGAGGCGATTTCTGGCACCACACCACCATATTGGCGATGGGCATCGACCTGACTGTAGAGATGATCGGCGAGAATGCCGCACGCGCCATCGTAGATGGCCACGCCGGTTTCATCGCAGGAGGTTTCGATACCGAGTACTCGCACTGTCATTCGCTCCTAACAAAGCCGCAAGTCTCGACTTCCAGAAAGATCATGGCTATATTTCGCGGTCCCCGCCGTGGCGGCTGTAACCAGTTAAGGAACTCATTAAGGTATGCCTAGCGTTCGACTTCGCGACAATGAACCATTCGACATCGCCATGCGGCGATTCAAACGGGCCTGTGAGAAAGCCGGCGTACTTGCCGAAGTACACCGCCGTGAATTCTACGAGAAGCCCACACAGGTAAGAAAGCGCAAAGCCGCCGCCGCCGTGAAACGCTGGCAGAAGAAGGCCGCCCGCCAGACCTTGCGTCGTACGCGCCCGTTCTGATCGAGTGAGCGGCTCGTTCAAAGACCGCCTGATTGAGGACGTCAAAACCGCCATGCGCGCGGGCGAAAAGCCCAAGCTTGCGGCGCTCAGACTGATCTCGGCGGCGGTCAAACAGTACGAAGTAGACCACCGTATCGCCCTTGAGGAGGGTACGGCGCTCGACCTGCTGACCAAGATGGCCAAACAGCGTCGCGAATCGATCAGCCAGTTCCAGGCGGGTGGGCGTGAGGATCTGGTCAGGCAGGAAGAG
>JANMJF010000600.1:0-11905 GCA_031371245.1 Pseudomonadota bacterium
GCCGATGTTGGCGGCGCGCGCCTGTGTCGCCAGCGCCAGCACGCGCGGCACCAGCTCGACCATCACACGGGCATGTTTGAGCTGCTCATAGCGCGGATGCAGTGCCGACAATTTGATCGAGATGCCGGGGTTGGCGTGCGCATCGGCGGCGCCGGCGCGCTTGGCAATGGCGGCAATGGCGTGGGCATACGCAAGGAAATAGCGCTCAGCATCGGCGGCGGTTGCGGCGGCTTCACCGAGCATATCGAAAGAATGAAGATAGCCGGCGGCGGTGGCTGGTGCGGCCGCGTCCAAGGCTTCGTCGATAGTGGGGCCGAGGACAAACTGACGGGCCAGAACACGCAAGGCTTCGCCGACCAAGCGACGGGCCAGCGGTTCGCCCAGACGTTGCACCAGACCGTGCATCAGGGTGCCGAGATCCTTGGACTCGGCTGGGATGCGACGGAAAGTCCGCCCGGTCACGAGCAGCGCCCAAGTCGAGACATTGACCAAGCCGGAGGCCGCCTTGCCGAGGTGACGCGACCAATCGCCGGCGCCGATCTTATCGGCGATCAAGGCGTCCAATGTCGGCGCATCGGGCGTACGCAAAAAGGCCTCGGCAAGACACATGAGAGCAATGCCTTCATCGTCCGCCAAGCCATACTCGGCCAGAAAACGTTCCAGCAAGCTGAGTTTGCCTTGCGCCCGCAGTGCCGCAGCGACGCTCGCCGCACGTGCCGCGATGCCGAGCAGCAAATCGGGCTCAAGGTGCAGCGCCGTGAGCAGCGTCTCAAGATGCCGAGCTTCGTCAACAAATACGGCATCACGTACGGCGTTGCGTGCGCGGCTTAGACTATTTTCCATCGCCGGAACTTATCCTCGCGACTGGCCTGCTAGAGAATACGCTTGCCGAGCGCCGACGCGATCAACGCCACGGCGAGCTCTGCCGTGCGGTTTTGCAGGTCGAGGGTAGGATTCACTTCGACCATTTCCATGCTGGTCAGGCGTCCGCAATCAGCCACCATTTCGAGACCCAGGTGGGCCTCGCGGTAGGTGAGCCCGCCGGGTTTGGTCGTGCCAGTCCCCGGTGCCACCTCAGGATCGAGTACGTCGACGTCGAAACTGATATGCAGCATCCCGCTCGGCGCCCATGCGATCGCGAGCGCTTCTTCCATCACGGCGGCCATGCCGCGCTTATCGATGTCGGCGACCGTAAAAATGCGGATACCGGAGGCCTTCAGCAGGCTTCGTTCTTCGACATCGATATCGCGAACGCCGACCAGCGCACAACGTGCCGCATCGAGTTTGGCGCCGGCGCAGCCGATAGTGGTGAGCGCGGCCGGCCCATGGCCAAGCAGGCAGGCCAGCGGCATGCCATGAATATTGCCGCTCGGGCTGGATTGCGGGGTGTTGATATCACAATGGGCATCGAACCAGATGAGACCCGGGGGCGCCGCTTGAACGCCGGTCCGTTGCGTGCGCAGATGGGTAGCAATGCCCGACAGCGTCCCGATCGCAAGCGAGTGATCACCGCCGATGACGAGTGGCAAGCCACCTGCCTGAAGCACCTCGACCACCTCGCGACAGACACGCGCACATACTGCGGAGATCAGCGTCAAATAGCGCGCCCGGCTGTCGCCTGCGGCCAGTGTCTCCGGCGCGGCGATATCAATGTCACCGCGATCGGTCACGGTGCAGCCGAGCTGGGTCAGCGCATTGTGCAAGCCACCAACACGCAAGGCACTGGGTCCCATGCCAACCCCACGGCGGCCCGCGCCATGATCTAGCGGTACACCGAGAATATGGACGAAGTCGTTCATCGCAGGGTCCTTAGCGGTACGCCTGGTCCTATCCTAGCGCGTCGCAGACTCGACTATCTTGCTATCCGTCGCTGCCGGAGGCCCGCGAGCGGGCGCTCGATGAAATGCCAGGACAGTGCCGACAAGAGCATCACGCAGAGGAAGGCCACCAAGGGATCGGCGATCAAGCGGTGTGCCGGACCGGTCGAGACGATGAATGACTGCCAAACGTACATGCCATAGGAAATCGAGCCAAGGTAGCGCATGGCGGGCTTGCCCATGGCGGCGACAAAAGGGCTGTCCTGATTACAGACCAGATGAAGGATCAGGAAGCCGAATGCAACGCTCAGGATGAGCGGCTGAGAGACCAGCGCCTGTGATGCGAAGAGTAGGACGAACACCGGCAGGAAATAGCGGCGACCTTCGTGCTTGCCCTTGCTCGACGCATTGAGCTCCGCAAACAGACCGCCGATCAGAATGGGTCCCCAGGCGTTGAAGGTCCAGCGTCCCACCATGTATTGCGCCTGCAGCGGCTGGCACAGCACTGGCGTGACGAAGGTGAGCAGAAACAACACGACCAGTGCAATCCAGATAGGCACTCGCCGCCATAGACAAAGCCCCCACAGCAGCGGATAAACGAGATAGAAATGTTCTTCGGTGGCCAAGGTGTGGAAACTGCCCAGCCAGCCGTCATATAGCCGCGCGGGAATGAAGTTGTAGGAATAAGCGACGGCATATAAGAACGACGTTGTGCCCATCTTCTGAATGCCGCTCAGGTGACAGATCAGATATAGGCATAAGGCGAAGTAATAGAGTGGAAAAATACGCAAAGCGCGTCGCACGAAGAAGCGCCGGATATCGAAAGCGCCGGTCTGGCGGACTTCTCCAGCGATGAGCGAAGTGATCAGAAACCCTGAAATGACATAGAACAGGGTGACACCGGTGCCGCCCGACACGAACACATGGAAACGCGAAATGCCCGCCTCCTTGAACAGCGCCACAGAACCCAGATGCAGGCCGATTACGCTGAGGGCGCCGAGGAACCGCAGGGGATCAAGGCCCGCAATGTAAGCGAAATCACGTTTCATGAATGATCAAGTACCGCCGTTGTCTGCATCTGTCCGACGTTTCGCCACGCTACCGTCGCCGGGTACGGATTCGCGCTCGAGGACGCCTAGCAGCCGCAAGAAACGACGCGTCGATTCGGCCCGCGAGTAACGCTCACCGAAACCCGGCCGCCGCTGCGACGGCTGGTAGTTCGTGAGAAACTCCGCAAGCGCCTCACGCGTATTGCAGACCCAGTGCAACTTACCGCCGGCGTTTGCAATCTCGGCGAGCGCTCCGCGCGGCGTGTCATCGGGTGAAATCACCAGCACATCGAGATCGAAGCACAGGTAATCGAAAATCTTGGTGGTCGATTCGAAACCCGAATCAGTAAGGAACACGATGCCGCAGTCGGCACCGGCAACGATCGAGAGCGCGATGGGATACGGTTGCAGGCCGTGCAATTCCAATACGCCGCTCTCAACCATGGCCGCTGAGAGTGCCGGCGGGTGGCCGACATGATGCAGACAATGTCGCGCGGGTTCGAGCGCGCCCAATAGTTCCTCCACGCGCCCGTAATAATACAGCGAACCGGCGTGGACGAAGTTGATGCGCCGGCGATCGAGCTCAGCCGGCACCACTGCGGCAGCAATACGCTCGTCGTAACCGTTAGCCACGATCTCGGTACGATGTTCGCCATGGCCGACCACCAGCTCGACACATTCTTCATTCACCGCCAGGATCAGATCCGCCTGGAAGTTATAGCCGGCCTCGATGAATATTGCCTTATTGAGCGCCGCCGGTTCGTATTTGAACCTTGGATTGAGTGCGAAAGGATCGCGGTAGTCGAGTACCACCCGCGCACCCCACTGCGCGTGAGCGAAGGCCGCAAAGTCGAAACATGCAAAGGGGTTGCCGGAGATCACCACCACGTCGAAGCTCAGCGCCGTGCGCGCGAAGTAGCGCTCGAGCGCGACACGCCAAAAATAGCCGAGAGTGTTCACGTAGTGCGCACGTTCTGCTTCAATGCCGACGAATTCGCTTACCCACGGGCTGGGCAGATCGGCGCGCTCGGTCAGAGCGATGCCATTCAGATCGGGGACGAAGTGTATGCGCGCCGACGGCGCGACCGGACGCATGGCTGTCGCGAGATGAATTTCCGTACGCTCCCCGCTCAAGCGATCAAATTCATCAAACCAGTAATTCGGGCGGGCGACACCGACCGATTTACACGGCCCCGCATAATACGCGACCAGTAGTACGCGCAGTCGACCCGCGGCCTGCACGACCGGTGGCGCCTCGACCTCACGCCGCAGCAGCGTATCGACCGCGAGCGGTGCGTTGAGCACGCGCAGCGGTCCGACGTATTTGGCGGCGATGCTCGCGAGCTCTACGCCTGGCGCGACGAGTACCGCTTGCGCGGCACTGAGTGCCGCACAGGCTCGCACACCGCTTGCCGCGAGCGGCGTGAGATCAGTCAATACATAGTCAATGGCGTAATGCTTCTTCAACATCAGCGCCAGCGGTAACAGCGCGTCGTCGGCGCGTACGACGATTACCGAACCGGCGGCGAATCGCGTACCAAGGGTGCGGGCTACCAGCAGCCAGGCGCGCGCTTCGTCGGCGTCGACATAGGCATAGCGGCAACTGTCGAGCGCGGGTAGGACCACGTCGAATCGCAGCTCGGGTGTTACCACGCTCAGCAGCTGCGGGCCGCGACGGATGGTCACGACGCGCGGATCGGCGCGCTCGACGAGGTCGCCATCACCAAGGACCAGCACCCGTGGAGTGGTCGGTCGTGTACTCGGTGCGGCACACTGGGCGATGATCGCGAGTTCTCGTTCGATGGTTGCGTGCGCCCCGCAACGTTCGCGCACTCGCGCGGCGGCGGTCGCCGACTTGCGCAAAAATCCTTCGATATCGCTCGCCAGCCGGGCAACGCCACGCGCGAATTCATGAGGCGTGTGATCGCATGCGAACTCACCGCATTGTGTGTCGACATATTCGGGAATGCCACCCACCCGATGGGTGACAGGTACGAGCCCGCTCGCCATTGCCTCACACATGGTCACGCCCTGGGTGTCATGGCGGCTGGGCGCGAGAAATATGCCGTGATGCGCATGCAGAGCGCGCATTTCCTCGCGCGACAGTACACCTTCACGGAGGGTGACGTTGTTGTAGACCGTCAGCGGCGCGGTCAGCTTGCGGAATGGCCGCCCGAAGCCACAGACCGTAAATTCGAGTGTCTCGCCGAGCGGAGAATCCAACAGTTCAAGAATCGCGGCAACTGCGATATCAGCGGCGTAATTGGCGGTTTCGAACGAGCGGATGAGCAGCACGCGCCGGGCTGCCGATGCGCTCTTTGCACGATAAGTGTAGAAGTCACCGTCAATAAAGTTCGGAATGACCGTGCCTTGCGGGATGGGCAAACCACTGTCCCGCTCGGCGACGCTGTGCAGGTAGCGTGACACAAAGATCATCGGACTGCGTCCCGCCCCAATCACATTGCGCGCGACCTCCATACGCGACGCATGGGTTGCGTCGCGACTACGTCGATGACGCTCCATCTGCGGCGTGTCGTAGTTGAAATAGAGTCGTCGGTAGTCGCGGATCTCAGAACCGTGGAAGAAATAGGCAATTCGTTCAGGTTCGACCTGTCGACTGAGCGCGTCAAACATCTCGGGGGTCGGGACATGGACCGCGATAGCGCCAAAATTGCCGGCTATGCGGTGCAGCAGTTGCTCCAGATCACTGGGCGAAACTCGCAAACACTCGTAGTTCTTGTGGTGCTCCAAGATGAGCTCGCGATGCCGCGCCGATACTTCCACAACAAGGATCGTCAGACCGTGATCGGCACAGGCCGAGACCCGGGTTCGAACAAATTCGCCACCGTTACTCGAGCCGTCGTCGAGGCGGGGAAAGTTGGGACACAACAGCACGAGGTCGTAGCCCAGCCCCGTGCCCAGGCCAAGCGCCGTTACCTTGTCGCCGAAAGATGGACCGAAAAACGGCTTGCCGGTGAATTGCTGCCCGTCACGCATCCCTATATAGGCATTGTGTAGCCAGCGGGGCATGCGCCGCGCGATCGTGCGGCGCCACGACGGCGGAAGCCGCCTGAGTAATCTAAGCATAGGCCACCATAGCGTAGATCCCACGGGCCGCCGGCGCTCGCTGTCGTCTACCTCTACATGCGTCGGGTACGCCCGCGCTGGCGCGTCGTGGCGCGATCAAATCACTGTCCCGCATTTTGTGCAAAGCTAACATGTTACATAGCCGTAGCCTACACAGCCTTGCGGTTTGCGCGCCCCTTCCTGTAACCGCAAATGCGCTCTGGCCGCCCGCGCTTACTTCGTAGCGTCCCCAACCATCAGGACGGCGTTCTTACGAACTTGCATAGCCAACGCCGGCGCTTCAAGTTTTGCCGCGAAGCCTCTCACAGTGAACGCTCGAAGGGACGGCGCAGGACCGCGCAGATCTTATCCGCCAGGGGATAGCCGGTATGAATTTGCCGCACCGCCCCGAGTGCGGACGCCACTTCACCGACCAGGAAGCGCAGCACCATCAAAGTGGTGGCGAACTGTCCGACGGCCTGCGCCTTCTCGGCACTGCCCATGTGCGTGGTCTCAAACAGCAGCATGCCGACGACGAGGCCGAGATTGGCGTAAAGAAATGGCAGTATCCGGCGCGGTGCGAGTTGACGTTCCAGCAGATGACGCGCCTCGTTACGTGTAGTTTCACCGTCGAGCAAGCCAAAATAAGCGTCTTGAATGAGATTCGGATCGCCCTCGACTACGCCCGGCCCGTCGGTGATGGTCCTTTGCTCTTCCCGCAATAGACGACCGGTCTCAACGATGCGCTTCTGGTCCTCAAGATGCCAGATGTAACTACTTTTGACGTAGCGCGGCACCACTACCGCCGTCAGCACGAAGACCGTGAGCAGGATCTTCCAGTTGACGACTGCGAGCGCCACCAGCAGCGCGAGACAGATCATCAGACACTGCGAAAGCGTAATCAGCCCACTGATCAGGCTGCGCGCCGCACGTGCCACGTCAGGCTCGCCACGAGCGACGAATTCCTGAACGTGTTTCCGACGCGAGGGCATCGGTTCGACCAGCAGCGACGGCGCGGACATGCGCACATTGGAGCGGCGCGTCTCGAATACAAAGTCGTTGATGAATTCGGCAGCGATCTTCTGCGCGTAGTACATACTCCAGCCCGCTAAATAGAACAGCGTGGGCACCACTACGAAGGACAGCGGAAGAATAAAACGCGGGTCGAGTGTAATGATCGAAAGTGGATAAGGGAGGTGGATGCCGACTTGCTTCAAGGTGCGCACGGCGAGGTTCACGACCAGCATGAAGGTAAACAACAGCGACAGGCGAGCACCGATACCAAAGCCGACGATCCAACACAGGCGCATGCGGCCCAGGCTGGTCGCGGCGGCGAAAACTATCGCCCACAAAGTACGGATGTATTTGATCATCGGAAATCGTTATTAGCCACAGTCGCAAAGCCTGCGGCGCTTGAGCGGACGGGCCGACATCCTACCCCGGATGCTGCACGGCAGGTAGCACTGCTGGAAGTCGCGATGCCGACGCCGCGTGTCAATGTTCGACCAGCGCGTCGCACTATTGGCGCATGAGTCCAAAATCGAATCGCAGTCGGCTATAGGGCGTGGGGATACCAAAACGCTGCGCTTCGGCCGTGTCGGTGCTAGTGGCAAATTCACCGATCAGGCTGTCCTTGGTGGCGAACACCGCGTCTGAGTCGAGGTAGGGATCACCAGCCACAAAAACGTGCGTGACCAAGGGCTCGCAACCCACCGCCTTGACCATGAAATGCAGGTGGGCGGGGCGAAAGGCATGGCGACCAGCAGCGGCCAGCATGCTGCCCACAGGACCATCGGTCGGCACCGGATAGGACACCGGCTGCTCGGTTACCAGCGCGTATTTGCCTTGTTCATTGGTGGTGAAACGACCGCGCAGATTCCACTCGGGCGCGCTAACATCCTGCACGTCGTAGTAGCCATTGGCGGCGGTCTGCCACACTTCCAGGCTGGCGCCCGCGAGCGGCTTGCCCGACTGATCGGTGACCTGGCCAGTGACCAGACAGGGCACCGCCTCGTCCAGATGACGACGACGCAGATCGCCCCCATAGGGCAGCTCGGGCGAGCCCGCTACAAAAAACGGCCCGAGCACGGTTGATTCCGTCCCGGCACCACCGCGCGGGTGATTGATGGCATCGACCAGCATCGACACGCCCAGCGTGTCCGACAACAGAATGAACTCTTGACGTTTGTCGTCGCACTTCTTGCCGGTCGCGGTCAGGAACTCAATGGCCGCGAACCACTCACTCTCGGTCAGCGCAATGTCTTTCACAAAACCGTGCAGGTGGGTGATGAGCGCAGCGAAGATCTGCTGCATGCGCGGCGAGACCGTGTTGGCGCTGTAGGCTTTGATCACTTCCTCGGTCAGATTCTCGACAGTAAAGTCTTTCACTGCTTGATCTCCTCTGGCTATTCGGTTGGGCGTGCGTGCTGTTGCCGCAGGTGTGACTGGCATTGTGCGGCTGGCCACCAGGGGAGTACAGGCTGCTAGATCGGCGCTGCGCCTTCGCTGTTGACGAGAAAGGTTTCCGGCAAGTCAGGCCCCCAATAACACAGCGCTTCGAGGGGTTCATGCTGTCCGCAGGGCCACACCGCCCCGGCAGCAATGAAGTCGATGTCGGCGGAGTATTCGCAGTAAGAACCCCAGGGGTCGCGCACATAGTAAAAGTGATTCGAGCCGACGCCATGCCGCCCCACCCCCCAACCGTGACGATAGCCGGCATCGACCATCTGTCTGCCGCCCAAGCCGCAATCCTCGATGCTGGGCACGGTCCAGGCAACGTGATGAAAACCTCGTCGCGCCGATTTGGCAAACGCCAACAGGTGATGATCCGAACCCTGCTGGCCGTACAGGAAAGACAATAGATCGAGCGACGTGTCAGCGAGTCCAAGCCCCAGCGCTTCACCGTAGAAAGCGCTTTGGCGCGGCACATCGTGGGAGAACAACAACAGGTGGGAGAGCCGCGTCGGCCGCACACGGGGCGCGCCCTTGCGGCCGCCTTCGACCGCTCGCGGGCGTTCGCTGGCGAGCGGCTGCGCCACCGGCCGGCCGCTGGGCGAGACCTTGGGCCCGACCTTGATCTGCAGCAGATTGCCATCCGGATCGGTATACCAACTGCCGCCCGATTCGGCCTCACGCGGCCCGTCCTGGCGCTGGGCGCCGGCCGCTTCGAGCTGGCGCAGCAGCCCACGATAGTCGGTGTCGGAGCAACCGAATGACAGCCACGCCAGGCCTTTGCTCGCGCCCTGTACGACGCGCGCCCACACATGCCCGCTGCCGGCACACTTCAGAGTCAGCACCTCACCGACCCGCGCGACGCTGAGCCCGAAGGCTTCGTAGAAGCTCGCCGCGACATTCAAATCCGGCACGCGTAGCGCGAAGTGATCGAGGGAATGGATGGCGGCGAGCCGCGCACTGCTATTCATGTTCGTGTCCTTATCGTTGTCATAGTTGCTGGCGTATGACCGCACGCGCCGCTCACCCAACGCTAGAACCACCACCGCGGGTGATCGGCGCGCGCAGGCGACCACGATTTAACAATCTATAACGCAGTCCGTGCCGTTTGTGCTTAAGGTTTTAGCGTCCGTGGCCGCGCGCGGCCATAGAATCACCCCCCAAGCACCTAGTTCCGAGACCAACGAATGGAGAAGCTCTCCACCCCCGGCAACCGCCGCGCCGCCTATCGTGTCGCACCCGATTCGCCCGACGATCTGGACTTGGCCATCTTGAGCCAGCGCCAACAGTTGGTGCGTGCGGTGATCGATGACATCGCCTGTGGCGGTGCACGCATCCAGCTCGAGCGCGCCCTGGCGGAGGAAGCCCGACTGAGCGCCGGGGAACAAGTCACCCTCGCCCTGCGCTCGCTGCGTTACGACTACAAAAATCACATGCTCGCGCGCGTGGTCCGTGTCTCCGACGGCGCTAGCGCCCAGACCGTGCATCTCGTTTTTGAAGGTGCGCACGCGGACACACCCATGCATAAGAACGATCATTACACACTGTTCAATCGGCGCGCCCTGCAACGCAGTGTCGTGCCCGCCAGCGGACTGGGCCTGGAAGCCGAAGTCATGCCGAGCGAAGTCACCGCGCGCAACGTGCGCAGCTATGCCGTCGGCGTGCGCAATATCTCCAATGTCGGCATCAGTGTGCGCATCAGCGCCAGCATCCACCAGGCATTGAGCACTCATGACGAATTGTCCCTGACCCTGCGACTGCCTGGTCGCCCGGACGTGCGCCGCATCGCCTGCCATGTACGTTATCGCATGATCGAAGACAGTGATTTCATCTATGGCTGCGAGTACGACTGGAATGAAACCATCGAACCGCTGGCAGTCGCCGAAGAACTGCTGGACTTCATGCTGGAGAACGCCGAACTTAAGTGATGCGGCATACTGACTTTCACGACCAGGGAGCCTTCGAGACAGAAGGCCAGTAGGGATGATGGGGGCGCCGCGCGGCGCCCTCATTTTTTGTCTTAGACGAAACGCAGCGAGACTGAGCCCAGATCCTGGAAACGCACCGAAATCGTGTCGCCCCGTTCAATGCCGATGGCGGCCGTGATACCGCCGGTCATGATGAAGCTGCCGGCCGGGATCACCTGCCCCCGCCGTGCGAGATTATTAGCCAGCATTGCGACCGACGCAGCCGGGTGGCCGAGCACCGCAGCAGCGGCCGCCAGATCGACAATGCGACCATTTTTCTCCACCACCAAACCTATGGTCGGCAGATCCAGCTCATCGATACAACGGGCGCGCCCGCCGCTGACAAAACCCGCTGCCGAGGTGTTGTCCGCTACCACGCTGATCAAATCGAACTTGAAGTTTTCATAACGCGAGTCAAGGATCTCGACCGCCGGCATGACGAACTCGGTGGCGGCCAGCACCTGGGCGATATGACAACCCGGCCCAGACAATTCGGTATGAGTGACGAAGGCAATTTCGGCCTCGATGCGCGGCGCGATGAAATTGTCGAAGGGCACGTCGCCGCCGTCGGGGTAAGCGCCGTAGTCACACAGGAAACCGAATACCGGTTCGGTAACATTCATCTGCTTCATCTTGGCCTGCGAGGTCAAGCCGGCCTTGAGGCCGGCGATACGCACGCCAGCCGCCAGTTTAGCGGCGCGATTGGCATCCTGAATGGCGTAGGCGTCGTCCCAGTCAAGCGCTGGATATTCGTCGGTGATCTTGACGATGGCTTTGCGTTCACGCTCGGCGGTTGCGAGCCGCGCCGCGAGTTTGGTGATGGTCGCCTGGTCCAAAGTCATCGTGCCGCCCTCGCCCGTGCCGCATCGCGCAGATTGAGCGCGACATCTTCAATCATGTCTTCCTGGCCACCGATAGTCTTGCGCCGGCCGAGTTCCACCAGGATCTCCGCCGAGGGCACGCCATGTTTGGCCGCCGCGCGTTTGGCGTGCAGCAGGAAGGACGAATAGACCCCGGCATAGCCAAGGATCAGTGAGTCCCGGTCGACGCGGATCGGATGATCCATCATCGGCACCACCAGGTCCTCGGCAACATCGGTCAGCTTGTAGACATCGACACCGGTCTGCGCACCCATGCGCGCCAGTACCGCGTTGAACACTTCGAGCGGTGTATTGCCCGCGCCCGCGCCGAGGCCGGCCACCGAGCCATCGATACGCACCGCACCGGCTTCGACTGCGGCCAAGGAATTGGCGACACCCATGGCGAGATTGTGATGGCCATGAAAGCCGACCTCGGTCTCCGCGCGCAGACCGGCACGCAGACAGGCGATACGCGCCGTGACATCGTCCGGCAGCATGTAGCCGGCCGAATCGGTGCAGTAAATGATGTTGGCACCATAAGATTCCATGAGCTTGCCCTGCGCGAGCAAGTGCTCGGGGCTGGCCATATGCGCCATCATGAGAAAGCCGACGGTGTCGAGCCCGAGCTTGCGCGAGGCCGCGATATGCTGCTCGGAGACGTCGGCTTCGGTGCAATGGGTAGCGACACGGATAGT